>CAZWEL010000069.1:0-4182 GCA_964632955.1 uncultured Thermoplasmatales archaeon
GAGCAATTCATCCCTAGCCTAAAGGCAAGGGATTTCTTGCTAGTTTGTTAAAAAATTCATGCCTATGTGCTTATTCCTTTATCCCTATGGCATAAAACTGGGGGAAGAAGTTGAACTCTATACCCTCCTCTATTTATTTTATATAATGCTCCTCCCATTTTTCTATTTCCTCCTCGCTTAATCCTTCTCTCCTCAGAGCATTCCAGTAAAAATCCCTTGCCTTGAGATATGATTGTAAATCTTCTTCACAACTCCATATTCTCATATTTCCAATCCCGATTTCGGTTTTCAATCCTGCTTTTACAAATAGCATTCTCAACTTCCTTCCTATATAAGGATCTCCTCCTCTATTTTTTATTGCCCTCCCGGCAAAAATTTCATCCACACCTGGATAAGGGGGCCAGTGAATTTTTCCTCCAAAATCCGGTTCCAAAGAAGCAACAACCTTGCCTCCATTTTTAACAACTCTTGCCATTTCATTTACAACCTCCTGCGGCTCCTTTACCCACATCAATAAAAGATTGCATATGGCTATGTCGAAGGTTTCATCTCTGAAGGGCAATGAATGGGCATCTCCCATGCATAGCATTACATTTCTCACACCCACTAGCATCTTTTCTGCTATCTTCACCATTTCTTCAGAATCATCTATGGCTATTACATGGCCAGCGGTATGGCTGCATATATCCCTAGTCACAGCTCCATTTCCGCATCCCACGTCAAGGATGAGGGAGGCATCCTTCAGCCCCGCCTTTATATATATCGGCTCTCTCTCCTCTGCAGTCTCCAGCGCCTGCTGCTCCAGTTTGCGAATGAAATGCTCTAACTCTTCCTTGCTTCTATTGTGGGGCACATGAGAAAATACGGTAATGTTAATAGATTTTTCTTATTGAATGCTGCCATCTCCATAACACTTAAAATGCACTCGTCTATTACCTTCATGATTAAACTGGTGGAGTGCGTGCCAAATTTTAGCGAGGGGCAGAGAGAGGAGATAATAAACGCCATAGTGGATGAAGCAAAGAAATACAATGTGAAGATTCTCAATGTCACCCCAGACAGCGACCACAACAGGACAGATGTTACAATAATTGGAGAACCGGAGGAGGTTAAGAAGGCGGTAATGGATATGGCTGTAAAGGCGGTGGAGCTCATCGACATGAATAAACATAAGGGGGAGCATCCTAGAATGGGAGCAATGGATGTTGTTCCCTTCGTGCCTCTTATGAATATGAGTATGGAGGAATGCGTGGAACTTGCTAATGGATTTGCAAAAGAATTCTCTGAAAAGACAGGAGTGCCATGCTACCTGTATGAAGAAGCGGCAACAAAGCCGGAGAGAAAAAATCTTGCGGATGTGAGAAGAGGGGAATTTGAGGGATTGAAAGAGGAGATAGGAAAAAACCCTGATAAAACCCCCGACTATGGCCCAAATGCTATTCATCCCACAGCAGGAGCAACGGCGGTGGGGGCAAGAGAATTTCTCATTGCCTTTAATGTTAACTTAGCCACAGATGATATCCAGATAGCCAAAAATATTGCAAAGGCGGTTCGCCATAGCAGCGGGGGTTACAGATTCGTCAAAGCCATGGGTTTTGAGATAAAGGAGAAGGGAATAGTTCAGGTTTCCATGAACATGACAAATTACAGAAAAACTCCTCTCTTCCGAGTGTTTGAAACAATAAAGAGGGAGGCAGCCAGATATGGAGTCAATGTTATCTCTAGCGAGATAGTGGGTATGATTCCATTAGAAGCAATAGTTGACATATGCTCCTTCTATCTCCAGTTAGATGACTTCAAAATGGAGCAGGTTATAGAAAAGAGAATGCTGGAGGAGATGCTATGATAGTGAATGAAGGAATGAAAAAATTTCTGGAGGAGGTGGCAAGTTCTTCCCCAACGCCTGGAGGCGGAAGCATTGCCGCCATGGCTGGGGCAATAGCATCCTCCCTTGGAGAAATGGTATGCAATCTCACCATAGGAAAGAAGAAATATGCGGATGTTGAAGAGGAAATGAAGGAACTGGCAAAAAAGTGCGGAGAAAAGAGGGAAATATTCCTTCAACTCGTGGAGGAGGACGCTCTCGCCTTTGATAAGGTGATGGATGCATTCAGGAAAAAAGAGGGCATTGAGGAAGCCCTCAAAATTGCTGCTGAAACGCCTCTGAAAACAGCGGAGGAATGCATCTCCCTGCTCCGCCTCCTTGTTGACATTGCAGAAAAGGGAAACAAAAATTCAATAAGTGATGCAGGCGTTGCCGCCCTCATGGCTCAGGCAGCATTTCATTCCGCCATGATGAATGTCAGGATAAACATAAAGGACATGGAAGATATGGATTACAGGGCAGAGATGGAGAAGAAGATGGCTGAGATGAGAGAGGAGATGGAGGGAATTTTTGATGAAGTGATGGAAAGGGTAGAAAAATGGCTCTGAAGGAAATAGGAGAGGTGGCGAAAAGCATAGGAATAAAGGAGAAGGAGCTCATTCCTTGGGGGACATACAAGGCAAAGGTGGACCTCAAAATAATGGACAGAATAAAAAACAGAAGGAATGGGAAACTCATACTCGTAACCACCATAAATCCCACCTTTGAGGGTGAGGGAAAGACAACACTTACCATAGGCCTGGCGCAGGCGCTGGCAAAACTAGGCAAAAAGGTTGCGCTGGGAATAAGGGAGCCAAGCATAGGTCCTGTTATGGGCATAAAGGGAGGAGGAACAGGAGGCGGGAGATGCCAGGTTCTGCCAGCAGATGATATAAATCTACATTTCACGGGAGATATGCATGCCGTAAGCATAGCCCATAACCTGCTTTCTGCTCTTCTGGACAATCATATATTCCATGGAGATGAATTTCATATAGACCCCCGCTACATAGTATGGCCCCGCGTAATGGACATGAACGATAGAAATCTAAGAAATGTTGTTGTGGGACTTGGCGGACCGAAAAATGGTGTTCCCCATCAGGACAGATTTTCCATAACCGCCGCCTCGGAAGTAATGGCAATACTCTGCCTGAGCAAAAACATGAGGGAGTTGAAGGAAAAACTGGCAAGGGTGATAGCCGCCTACTCATATGATGAGGAGCCCATAACTGCAGAAAAATTAAATGCTGTGGGAGCCATGGCTGCTTTGCTAAAAGACGCGATAAAACCCAATCTTGTTCAAACAACAGAAGGAGTAGCTGCCTTTGTTCATGGCGGTCCGTTTGCCAACATAGCCCACGGGACAAGTAGCATAATATCCACTCTCATGGGATTGAAGCTTGCCGATTACTTCGTCACTGAAGCAGGATTTGGAACCGACCTTGGAGCAGAGAAGTTTTTCAACATAGTGGGAAGGTATGGAATAAAGCCGGATGCAGTGGTGCTCGTTGTATCCATAAGGGCACTAAAATGGCACGGCGGGATGAGCATGGAGGAAATAAAGAAGGGAAAGAGAAATATGAGGACTCTGAAAAAGGGACTTGCCAACCTTGCAAAGCATATAGAAAACATAGAGATGCATGGTCTACCCTTCATAATCGCCCTCAACAGATTTTCAACTGACAAAGAGGAGGAAATAAAGGTGGTGGAGGAATTCTGCAAAGATATCCCCTTTGCAGTGGCTGATGTTTATGAAGAAGGAGGAGAAGGAGGCATAGAACTGGCTGGGAAGGTGGTTAGCACACTCTATAACAAAAAGCCAAAATTCAAATTCCTTTATCCTCTTGAAATTCCTGTGAAGGATAAAATAGAGATAATAGCGAGAAATGTGTATGGTGCTGGAAAGGTGGTTTACAGCATCACTGCAGAGGATGACATAAGAATAATAAACAAACTTGGACTGGATATGCTGCCCATATGCATGGCTAAAACCTCCTATTCCCTTTCAGATGATCCCTCTATAAGAGGAAGACCCACCAATTTCAAAATAACTGTGAAGGAAATACGCATCTCCGCAGGGGCAGGTTTCCTTGTTCCAATAACAGGAAAAATCACAACAATGCCTGGCTTGCCTGCACGCCCTGCAGCGGTGAGAATAGATGTGGATGAAAAGGGGAGGATAACAGGGATAGAATAGAGGATGAGGAGATGGTTGTTGGATGAATTATAAGAGTTAATATCTCTGTTTGTAGTTATACCAGAAATGCATCCGGAAAACTAAAGATGTTATAGTTTTATTTCATAGATAGTGTACTCTC
>CAZWEL010000070.1:0-3931 GCA_964632955.1 uncultured Thermoplasmatales archaeon
GAATTGCCCTGACATACATCGTTAAGATATGGGTTAGAGATTTATAATTTTTAGTGTTGAATTAAAAATCCATTTTATATCTCAGCAATGCAGCAATCCCCCCAAATGCCTTATATAATATTTCGCCCTCCTCGCTTTCCCTCCCCACTATTGCCACCTCCGCCGAACTCTGCTCCGCCAGCTCCGCATATTCCTCTATCACGTCCTTCTTTTCCAGAATTTCCATAGGAGTATCGCATTCAGGGCATTTTATGTCTGTATTTTCCACCACACCCTCCATTTCATAACCGCAGTTTTTGCATCTTGCTTCCACCTTGTACTTCTTCAGGGCATCTGATATGATAACTACCTCTACCGCTCCCGCCTCCAGCGCCTTTCTCACCTCCTCCTCGCCATATAAGGCTAATCCGCTATCCTTTCTCACCTCATTCAGGAAACGCTGCACCAACTTGCGGTCCTTCACCACATCCAACTCTTCAAGATCATCAGATGCGGCATTGAGGAGTTCTCGCAGCCCGTACTCATCGGTGTAACTTGTATCATATATGCCCACTACCATATCCTTTATTCTGTAATCAAGATAGTTTCCATTCACAAATTCTCTTTTTGTGGGTCCCGGTCCGCCAACAAGAACCCCCTTCAGATTTTTTTTCTCAAGAAAAAGCTGGGATGCTTTCTCGCCTGCTTTCACAAACCACTCATGGGCTGCTATTTCTGTGAGCCTTTCAAATCGACGCTGACTCTGCCCTCCCCTTCCATGCTTTCCCGGAACGCGAGATGTAAGATAGGCGGCGGTTTCTATTCTATTTCCTATGAGAAAGCCGATGGTGCACTCTCTCCTGTCTATAAGAAGTAAGCCATAAATATCCTGGGTTTCCAGCATCTGCTCCAGTGGCTCGGTGTAAAACTGGGAATCACATCTGTAGAGATAGATATTTATTGGCATGGGAGGTTCTATAATCTCCGCCACCAGTTTCGGCGGCTCCCCCACCATGCCGACGAAAAAAACCATGCCGTGTGGCGGTGGCTTCTTAAAATATCTGAGCCTCGACATTATGGACTCGATGGCGGAGAGCACATTCTTGCGGGTCTGCTTTGATTTTATGTTGGATGATTGGGAATACTCGTCTCTCAGCTGAGCCATCACGTCGCTTATCATTTTGTCGGGAGGAATGTAAAGAGAAATTAACTCGGTATGCTGCCCTTTAATGCTCTTGATTTCATCGAGCTTTCTTTTGAACAGGTATCTCTGCTTCTCGTCCAGCATTCTGGTGCTAAAGGTGGCTCTTCTTTTTAAATTTTAGGATTGTTTTTGCCTCTCTTCCAGAGTTGCTTGCGCTGCTGCCAGTCTTGCTATAGCAACTCTGAAGGGAGAGCAGCTCACCGCATCTCCTCCGATTTCGTGGAAGAATTTTATGGAATTAGGCTCCCCTCCATGCTCACCACATATGCTTATTTCTATATCTCCGCCCTTAACCCTCCTCGCCTTCTCTATTGCCATTTTCACCAGAGCACCGACTCCTTTCCTATCCAGAACGGTGAAGGGGTCATCTGGAAGAATGCCCTTCTCCACATAGTGTCCCAAAAATTCCTTTCCCGCATCATCCCTGCTGTATCCAAAAGTTGTTTGAGTTAAGTCATTAGTTCCGAAGGAGAAGAACTCCACCTCCTCCGCAAGTTCATCCGCCACTAGGCAGGCGCGTGGCAATTCAATCATTGTCCCTATCTTATATTCCATTTCTCTTCCCCTCTCCTTGAAAACCTTTGAAATCTCATCCTCTATATGCTCCTTCAGCATCTCTATCTCTTTTCTATCGCTCACTATGGGTATCTCTATATGTGGCATTGCTTTATATCCCTCCTCCTCAGCCATCATGGCGGCTTCCATTATGGCTCTCGCCTGCATTCTATATATCTCCGGCTGCATTATTGCCACCCTTGCCCCCCTGAATCCCAGCATTGGGTTTGCCTCCCTCATCTCAAGCACCTTTCTCATTATCTTTTCCTCTTCCTCTGTCAGCCCTTCCGTGAGCTTCTTCTCCAGCATCTCCTCATATTTTGGAAGGAATTCATGGAGAGGGGCATCAAGGAGGCGTATAACCACCGGCTTGCCACTCATCACCTTGAATATTTCGTAGAAATCATCCCTCTGCATCTCCAGAAGTTCCTGCAGCGCCTCCTCTCTTCTATCCTCCTCAAGAATCATTTTTCTCACGATGGGCAATCGCTTCCCCAGAAACATGTGCTCCGTCCTGCACAGCCCTATACCCTCTGCCCCAAAATAGATGGCTTTTTCAGCATCTTTTGGCATATCTGCATTGGCATATACACGCAACCTCCTGAATCCATCAGCCCATTCAAGAAGTATGCGTAATTCATCGGTAAACTTTGCATCAATTACCTCCACCTCGCCCAGTATCACTCTCCCTGTAGCCCCATCTATGGTTATGGTGTATCCTTCCTTGAGTATTAGTCCCCCAACTTCCATCACTCCCTTCTCCTCATCAATCCTTATGTTTCCGCATCCCACCACGCATGGTATCCCCATTCCCCTGCTCACCACCGCCGCATGGGACGTCATCCCTCCTCTAACCGTAAGAACTCCCTGAGATTTCACCACTCCATGAATATCCTCAGGTGTTGTCTCCTCCCTTACAAGTATCACTTTTTCCTTATCTCCCACCTCTGCTGCTTTATCTGGAGAAAGGCATATTTTTCCTGTAGCCGCCCCAGGGGAGGCTGGCAAGCCGGTGGCTATAACCTTGAGATCCTTGCTTTCCTTTATCTGCTTGTGGAGTAATTTCTGCAAAGTGGAGGCATCCACCCTCATTATCGCCTCCTCCCTGCTTATTATGCCCTCGTTTGTCATATCAACAGCCACCTTCACCGCCGCTCTGGCAGTCCTCTTAGCTGTTCTGGTCTGGAGCATGTAAAGTTTGCCCTTTTCCACCGTAAATTCCATATCCTGCATGTCCCTGTAATGGCGCTCCAATTTCTCGGAAATTTCCCTCAACTGGCTATATATGGAAGGAGCTATCTTTTCCAGTTCTGATATGGGAAGGGGGGTTCTTTTTCCAGAAACAATATCCTCTCCCTGCCCATTGATTATGAACTCGCCAAAGAGTTTTTTCTCTCCTGTGGATGGATCTCTTGTGAATGTAACACCAGACATACTATCATCTCCCATGTTCCCAAATACCATTGCCTGAACCACCACCCCAGTCCCTATATCTTCTGGCAGATTGTTTATCCTCCTGTAATTTATAGCCCTTGGATTATTCCATGACTTGAAAACCGCCTCCACAGCCATGAATAGTTGCTCTTTCGGCAGAGGAGGGGTGAAGAGTTTTTTGTATTCCTCCACCACTTCCTTAAGGGCTTCAGGGGAAAGATGTTGATCCATAGTTACATTTTCCTCCTCCTTTTTCTTTTCCAGAATTTCATCAAATTTTGATTCTTCAATGCCAAGAACTATGCTTCCAAACATGCTCATGAATCGCCTGTAGGTATCATAGGCAAACCACTCATCCCTTTCCGCCAGTTTTTCCACTATCTCATCATTGATGCCCAGGTCAAGGATGGTATCCATCATTCCCGGCATGGATATGGGGGCGCCCGAGCGCACGGAGACGAGGAGAGGATTCTCTTTATCCCCAAATTTCTTTCCCGTTTCCTTTTCTATTCTATGAAGTGCCTCCTCTATCTCTTTCTTCAAATCATCATCCAGCTTTTTCTTTTTTAAATATTCTCTACATGCTTCGGTGGATATAACAAAGCCAGGTGGAACAGGGATTCCTATTTTTCTCATCTCGCATAACTGTGCTCCCTTGTTTCCCAGCAAATCCTTCATTTCCCCGCTTCCCTCATCAAACAGATAAACTCTCTTCATATAATCCCCTTTATCTATGCCTACTTATATATTTTTCTATTG
>CAZWEL010000071.1:0-3917 GCA_964632955.1 uncultured Thermoplasmatales archaeon
AGGAATATATCCATAATGTGCATCAAAAGGAATGGGAGGCGGACCAGAAAAGATACGCCATCACCGCAAAGATTTATGAGATGGAGGACAAGCTGGATGCCATGGATGAATATCATCTCCTGAAAATAGTGGACTGGATTGATGACATAGCAGACCATGCTGAAAATGCTGCCGACTGGCTGCGCGCCATGATTGCAAAATGAAGGAATTACAGGATTTTGTGAGGAGCAATAGAGGAGAGATTTTAAAGAAAGTGAAGAAGCCCAGAATATGGAAGGAAAGGGATTTGCTAAATGGGAGGATAGTGGATGCCTTTGTTCTAATCCTTCGCACTTCCGGCTGCAGATGGGCTCATCATTCCGGCTGCACCATGTGCGGATATTTTAAGGAGACATATAATGCGGGAGAGAAAGAGATCATGATGCAGGTGAGGGAGGCGGCGGAAAGATATGAAGGGGAAGAAGTGGTGAAGATTTTCACCTCAGGAAGTTTTCTTGATGAGAAGGAAATTCCAGTGAGATTGCAGAGGCATATACTGAAAACCTTTGGGGAGGCAAAAAAAATAATCATAGAGAGCAGACCAGAATTCATAGATAATCTTAAATTTCTGGAGGATGACAGACTGGAAGTTGCCATGGGGCTTGAATCGGCAAGCAACAAGGTTCTGGAATATTCCATAAACAAGGGATTCACCTTTGAGGAATGGATGGAGGGGGCAAAAAGGGTTAAGGAATATGGGATGTTGCTTAAAGCATACATACTCATAAAGCCCCCCTTCATGACGGAGAGAGATGCAATAAGAGATGCAATGGAAAGTGTGGAGAAAATAAAGAATATAGCAGATGAAATTTCATTCAATCCCGTTGCAATTCATGGAAAAACTGTGGTGGAGTATTTGTGGAAAAGGCATCTATATCGCCCTCCATGGCTCTGGAGTGTTGTGGAGGTGCTGAAGGAAGCGAGAAAAATTTTTGATGGAAACATAAGATGTGATGTGGTGGCTGGAGGGAAGGCAAGGGGAGCACATAATTGTGGGAGGTGCGATAAAAATTTCCTGAATGCAATAGGAGAATTCTCGCTAACCCAGAATGAAGGAGTGTTCAAAAAACTGGATTGTCCCTGCAGAGAGGAATGGATGGATGTGCTTGAGATTGAGCAATTCCTGAAGGGTTAGAAGTTTCTGATCTTCCTTCTGTCTATTTTGATTCCCGTGGGCGTTATTATGAAATGGTGTCTGTCAAGCCCTGCTATATCACCATTTATATCTCTCGCTATCTTCTTGAGTTCATTGGTTGCCCTTTCCAGTTCTATGTCGTCCACCGATATGGGGGAAACATCAAGAATGAGAATGTTACCCTCATAAACATACTTGGCAAATTCCTTCAAATCCTCGTATTTCTGGAGCTCCGCCACTTTCAGATACATGTTTGCTTCTGGTAGACCCTCCACTTCCACATCCTCCAGGTCAATATACTCCTCTCTTTTCTTTCCAAATATCATCTTAATCATTTTAGAAATGCTTTTGGTTTATAAAAACTTTTCAAAATTTGTAAAAGGAGATGAATATAAATAATGCCATCAGAAACCATGTTATGGGTATCGCATAAGCCCATATGTTGTATACCTTTGCCATTGCTGCTCCCAGCATTATTATCCAGGGGAGGATGAAGCCCACAAATGCATATAGCAAATTTTCCACCTTCATTGAAGGTGTATGTGCTTTTAAAATAAAAATGTTGGGGAAAATTCGCATCAAAAACAATTTATTCCCCCTCTCTTTTAAACCCATGATAATCGCCATAAAAGGGGAGAAGAACTCTGGAAAGACGGCATTCATAGAGAAATTGCTGGAAAAACTGCAGGGATACAGGGTTGTGGTAATAAAAAGCAGCGAACATGAAAGAATAGATAAAGAAGGAAAGGACACCTTCCGCCACAGGGAAGCAGGAGCCATGGCATCCATCCTTCTCGTGAAAAAGGAAAGCATTGTTTTTACAGATGCTATGGATGTGGAGGAAGCCATATCCTTTGTAAGGAGAAAGTTGATGCCAGATTTCATAATAATTGAGGGCAATAAAAGCTTGGAAGGGCTAAAATACAGGGTTGTGGAGATGAAGGATAAACCAGATGTGAATGCCCTTTACAATGACATGATAAAGAGTTTGAAGAAAAGGAGGCTGGAAATATTTGTTGATGGAAAGAAGATTCCCATGAATGATTTTGTGGAGGATATCTTCTACAGCGTTATAGAAACCATGCTTTCAAAGTTGAAGGGCGGAGAAGGAAGGGAAGTGGAGATATTTTTACATGACATGGCATAAAGGATATATTCCATGCCCTATTCCTTTCCATGAAGTGCAGCAAGTGTGGCAGGGAGGCGGTGACATTCATAAGGTACAATGGCACATGGCTATGCAGGAATCACTTCATGGATTTTGTGGAGAAAAGGGTGAAGAAAGAGGTGAGAAAACAACCCTTTCCCAAAGGGATAATAGCAGTGGCTTTGTCTGGAGGGAAGGATAGCCTTGTCGCCACATATCTCATGCATAAAATTACAGAAAAGGATGCCAGTAGAGAAGTGCATGCCATCACAGTGGATGAAGGAATAAAAGGATACAGAGATAGAACCTTAAAGATTGCTAAAAAATTCTGCAGGGAATATGGTATACCCCACCACATCATTTCCTTTAAGGGGGAATATGGATTCACCCTTGATGATGTGAGCAAGGTGAGGGGGGAGCTGGCAGAATGTACCTATTGCGGTGTTTTCAGAAGACAATGCATAAACAAGGTTGCTGAAAAAATAAAAGCAAAAGCAATAGCCATGGGGCACAATCTTGACGATGTGGCTCAAACAATCCTCATGAATTTTGTCAGGAGCGACATAGAAAGAATGGCAAGAATGGCGCCCCATAAAAAAATCCAGCCAGGGTTAATACCTCGCATCCTTCCATTGAGAAGCATTCCTGAGAAGGAAGCCACTCTATACGCCTATCTAATGGGATTTGATATAAGCGAGGATGAATGCCCCTATGCGGTGAGGGCAATGCGCGGCACATACAGAGATTTCCTAGTAAATCTGGAGAAAAATCATCCCGGAAGCCGGCACAGCATATTGAAGAGTTTTCTCGAACTTGAAGATTGCATAAGGGAAAAATATCCTCCTGCTTCCCTTAAAGCATGTGAGAAATGCGGGCAGCCAACATCAGAGAAGATATGCATGGCTTGTCAGTTGAAGGAGAAGGTGAAAAAATCTCTCAACAAATTATAAAAAGCAGGGAAGCATTTCCACACCATGAAATTGCTCGAGCATGCAGGGAAGAAAATATTCGGTGAATATGGCATTCCGGTGCCGAGAGGCGTTATAGTGGAAAAAAAGGAGGACTTAAGAAGCATAAGCATCCCATTCCCATGGGTAATGAAAGCACAGGTGCTTGTCGGAGGAAGAGGAAAGGCAGGAGGAATAAAGTTTGCATCCAGCATGGAGGAGGCGGAGCTAATCTTTGATGAAATAATGTCCATGGAGATTAAGGGAGAAAAAGTGAAGCGAATCCTGGTGGAAGAAAAACTCAGCATAGAGAGGGAATATTACATGAGTTTTTTCCTCGACAGAAGCAGCAGAAATTATCTCCTCATGTTCTCCTATGAGGGAGGCGTTGACATAGAAAGCATGGCTGAGAAGGTAATAAAAATATATGTGAATCCTCTCGTCGGGCTTCAGGCATATCATTTAAGAAAAATTCCAAAGGAGGTGAGAGATATTGCCAGAAGACTCTACAGGGTCTTTGTGGAAAAGGACTGCGAGCTTGCAGAAATAAATCCTCTTGTGATTGCAGATGGAAAAGCAATGGCGGCGGATTCAAAAATAATAGTGGACAACAACTCCCTCTATCGCCATCCAGAGTTGCCGGCGGAGG
>CAZWEL010000072.1:0-3906 GCA_964632955.1 uncultured Thermoplasmatales archaeon
ATTATGGAGAATGAGAGCAGAGAAATTGAAGTGATGGTGGAGGTAAATGGCATTCCCTATATGGCGGAGGTGAACTGGATCCTAAATAGCACAGGAGATACTGGGGAGGTGGTGATGAAAAACAACGCCTCCACCAATGCAAGCGGGAGGATTGCTGCCATCTATTATGCTCCCTCGGATGTGGATGAAGAGGAGCATCATGTGGATATAGTAGCGAAGGTGAAGGTGGAGGGCAAAATATATGTCACCACATGCCATGTGACCGTGCTGCCAGACATTCATCAAACCATGATTGAGGTAAAATGCAATAGAAAAAACATGATAGCAGGAGAGACAGCATGGGTCACAGCAAGGGCATATATATTCATGGGGAAGTGGATTCCTCTCGCCGGCGTTCCTCTGAAATGGAGTTATGATGAAGGAGAAAAAGAAGGAATGGTTAAGACAGATAACCTTGGCATGGCTAAAATACCAGTGTTTTACTCAAATGCAGAGAGGAATATCACCCTTACCATAAACATAAGGATGAAAGAGAATCTTTCTGGAGATATTGATTATTCAGCATCAAATGCTTCCATCAGCATAAATATAACACCTGAAAAACCTGGAGATTTTCCAGTGGTTCTGATTCATGGATGGATTGGAAGTACAAGCAATGCACTGATAAATTACACATGGTACAATCTCACACAGAAATTGGTGGAGAAGGGATTCAAAGTTCTTGATTTCGACACCACCAAGCCAGGCATACAGTGGCTCACCTACCAGCCCTCATGGCTTAAGGAGCATCATATATCATGGGTGGCTGCTAGGGTGAGTGAGATGATACAGCAGGCGTTGATTCTCAATGGCTATCCTCCGAACCAAACCATAGATATAGTTGCCCACAGCATGGGGGGGCTGGTGGCTCGCTTCATGGCGGAGCATTACATGGCTGATGTGGATTACTGGAACAGGAGCTGGGATGGCAGTGGTTATCCATGGTATGGGGATGGCGATCCAGATGTCTTAATTGGACCCTATCAGATAGATGACCTCATTGCTGTTGCCACACCATGCCATGGAGTACCACCGAGTGTCAATGAAAGTTTTTTGAGGAGCATAATAAAATATGCCTATTTTCCATGGTGGATGGCTCAGGTGCCGGATATGATATACCATTCTCCCTTCCTTGAAACCATGGGCTACAACTCATCTTCTCTTGTGGATTACTATGCAGTTGGAGGGGATATAGGGGTAATACTTGGGGAGGCGATGGATTTTGATGGAGATGGCATAGCCCATTATTCAGATGGACTTGTGCCTGCAGAGAGTCCCTACTTAAATGGAAGACCCCTTTATATCCTTGAGGGGAAGGCATGGCCCCTCGGCGAAGAAGACCATATCTCCATAATAGCAATAAATGAAAAGGTTCATGATTATATTCTTCATCATCTCATAGATTAATTCGGAAACTGATTTATAAGAATTGCAAAATATAGGATGTGAAGGAAGTCATGGATGTCTTTGATGTGGCAGCAGTTGCAAATGAGATGAAGGGGCTAGAGGGAAGATACATAGATAAAGTTTATCAGAAAGGAGAAGAGATATTCATAAAATTGAAGGGGGTGAAAAAGGAAATTTTCATAAAGGCAGGGAAATGGATTTTTTTGAGCGAGCATAGAGAAAGCAGAGAGGAGCATCCTCCTTCCTTCGCCATGGCTCTCCGCAAGCACATAGGAAATGGGAGATTGCTTACTGTAAGGCAGCATGATTTTGACCGCATAGTTATCTTTGAGATTTATAAGGGGGAGAGATATTTCCTCATTGCAGAGATATTGCCGGGGGGAAACATTATTCTCACAGATGAGAAAATGGAGATAATAAATCTCCTCAAGCATCAGGAATGGAGTCATCGTCTCCTCAAAAGAGGAGAAAAATATGAATTCCCTCCATCCAGATTCTCCATGGAAGAAAGCGATGAGGAGAAATTTCAATGTATGCTTGAAAAAGGAAAGGATGTGGTTCGAGGACTTGTGATGCTGGGTTTTCCAGGCATCTGGGCTGAGGAGATATGCAGGATGGCAGAAGTGGACAAAAATGCTGAGCCAAAGGAATTGGAAGAAAAAGAAAGGAGAAGATTGTATGAGGCAGCCATCTCACTCCTTAAAAGATTGAGAGAAGGGGACCATAGCCCGATTATATCCTCTGATTATTCCACCGTTTTTCCATTTCCTCCATCCTCTATCGGCAACAATGCCATAAAATTTTCCTCCTTCAGCGAGGCACTGGAATCCTATTTTGTTAAAAATTTTGGGGAGGTGGAGGAGAGGGATGAAAAAAGGGAGAAAATCCTGAGGCAGATAAAGCAGCAGGAGGAGGCAATAGAGAAATTCATGAGGGAGGAGGAGAGATATAGAAGGGAAGGAGATGCAATCTTTGCCAACTACGAAAAGGTCAGGAATATAATAGAAGGAAAGGAAAAGGCGGAGAGAGAGAGATATCCGAAGGCATGGATAACTCTTGATTATAATGGGGAGGAGATGGAGGTAGAGATAGATGTTACAAAAACTGTTAATGAGAATGCGGGGGAGAAATATGAGATGAGTAAGAAGATGAGGGAGAAGATAGAAGGGGCAAAGAAGGCAATGGAGGAGAGCAGGAAAAAACTGGAAGGGATGGGGGACGAGGAGAAAAAGGAAAAAAAGAGGGAAAGGAAAAAGAAGTTCTGGTTTGAAAATTACAGATGGTTTGTTTCCTCGGATGGCAATATAGTGGTGGGGGGAAAGGATGCCAAAAGTAATGAGAGAGTGGTGAAGAGGTATATGGGTGAGGATGACATCTATGTTCATGCGGACATACATGGTGCTCCCTCCTGCGTGGTAAAGGCGATGGATGTGGATGGAAGAAAAAGGGAGATAGGAGAGACAACGCTTAAAGAAGCATGTCAGTTTGCCGCATCCTATTCAAGGGCATGGAAGCAGTTTGCAGTTGTGAATGTTTACTGGGTGAATTCCTGGCAGGTTTCAAAGAAGGCGGAGAGCGGTGAATATCTGCCCAAAGGGGCTTTTGTCATCAGGGGAAAGAGAAATTACGAGAAGGTGGCCCTTGAGTTGGGTATAGGAGTGGTGGAGATCAAGGGGGAAAAATTGGTGATGGCTGCCCCGCCATCCGCCATAAGAAAGCATGCAGGGAAGTGGGTTGTGATTGTTCCCGGAGAAGGAAAAAAGGAGGAGATGGCAAAACACATTGCATCCATGCTGGATTGTCCTGTGGAGGAGGTGGCACGAGTCATTCCAGGAAATGCCGAAATAAAGGAGGAGAGAATATGAAAATTCTCAGGAAAGATTTGAAGGAAGGCGTTGTGAAGGTGCTAATACAGGACAAAGAGGATTGCTGGCATCTCTACAGCATTATTGATAAAGGAGATTTTGTCTCTGCTGTCACATACAGAACAAGGAAGGACAAGGAAGATAAGGCAAGGAGCAAGAAGGAGGAGAAGGAGAAGGTTTACATAAAAATAGAGGTGGAGGAGAAGGAATTTCAAAAATTCACCGATAGGTTAAGGATAAGGGGGAGGATAGTGGAAGGAGTGGAGGATATAGGGGCATATCATACCTTCAACGTTGAGCCGGGAATGGATTTGAAGATAGAGAAGGAATGGAAAAAATGGCAGATTGAACGACTTGAGAAGGCGACAAAGAAACATCCAAAAATGGCAATAGTTGCCATGGATGATGAGAGTGCCACAATAGCCAGGATACATGAATATGGAGTGGAGGAGGTGGCGACCATATTTTCGGGAAGAAGCGGAAAGATGTATGAGATGGCGGGCGGAGAAGATTACTATGGGCAAATACTCTCAAAAATAAAAGCGATGAATATTCCCGTTGCCATCGTCGGACCCGGCTTTGAAAGGGAAAAATT
>CAZWEL010000073.1:0-3856 GCA_964632955.1 uncultured Thermoplasmatales archaeon
GTCCAATCACCTGTTATCCCCATGTAGGTGGCGTGTCTCCAGTCCCAATAGGAAGGAGGGTTTCCGCTTTTTCTTAAAGGCAATTTCTCTTCCTCCACTCTGTAATTGTCCAGGGAAATACAACCGGTAAAATATCTTCCATCATTTTGCACTTCTCCACCAACTATGGGGTATCCTTTCCTTTTCAAATCTGCAATATCTCCATTCAGAATCTCCACATTTTTGAACCCTTCCTGGAGAAGTATTTCCTTTGCCATTTTCCTTTCATTTTCATCATTGCCGTAGATGATTATCCTCTCATTTTTTCCATATGGCTTGAGTATCCCCTCCAGACATGCCTCACATAGAATTTTTTCCATTGGCACGGAAATGGCGCCCTCGATATGGCCCTCACGATATTCATCCATGCTCCTTATATCGAAAAATGTGCCGTGCAGTATTGCATCCATCTCAATCTTTTTTACATTCTGATGCATGCCAACCACATTTATGCCAGATATGAAAAGTAAAACGGCATAGACGATAACCCACAATCTGGGCATTTTTTTCATACATATAGATTTCAAGATTATTTATAAGCATTCTGCCATGTGTTGCGTATCTGTTTCGCCTTCAAAATTTTATAAAAAATGTCATACGATATAATCTGTTGTTCTGTCTCAACAATTTTGTTCTTTGAAACAAAAATTTATAAATATTTTCCAAATTGCGACTTAGATGGCGGAGAACACCAACGAAGGATGGGAGGAAAAGGGGATATATGCGGGTTATCGCCTCCTTGCGAAGGGGAGCAAAAGACGGGTTATAGATGAGGAAACAGGAGAAATAGTTGTGGAATATGACATGAGTGGGTATTAACCAATTTTGTAAAATTTTCAAGAAGAAATTTTTTATCCCTCTCCCGCATTAATCAACATGAAGGTTGCGATAGTGATGGGTTCAAAGAGTGATGAGGGAGTAGGGAGCAAGGCCGTCAAAATTCTGGAGGAATTTGGGGTAGATTATGAAATAATATTTGCCTCCGCTCACAGAACGCCGGAGAAAATAAAGGAGATTGCCTCCAGCGATGCCGACATCTTCATAGCCATCGCCGGATTGGCAGCGGCGCTTCCCGGAAGTATAGCAGCCCACACGGTAAAGCCCGTTATCGGGGTGCCCGTTTCCGGAAAGATAAATCTGGATGCCATCCTTTCCATCGTCCAGATGCCTCCCGGCATTCCGGTTGCTGCTGTGGGACTGGATAGAGGGGATAATGCCGCCCTCCTTGCCATAGAAATTCTTGCCATGAAGGATGAGGAACTGAGGAAGAAACTGGAGGATTACAGGAACAAGATGAGGGAGAAGTATGTTTGATGCGGAGAAATTTGTTGAGGAGGCTGTGGAGAAATTAAGGGAGGAGGTAAAGGGAAAGGCAATTATAGCAGTGTCCGGTGGCGTTGATTCCAGCGTTGCGGCAAAGATTGGGAGCCTTGCCCTAGGGAAAAATCTGGTGGCTGTTTATGTTGACACAGGCCTCATGAGAAAGGGCGAGAGTGAGTTCGTCACCTCGCTGTACAAAAAGATGGATCTAAATTTTCGATTTGTGGATGCCGGAGAGGAGTTTCTGAATGCACTGAAGGGAGTAACTGACCCGGAGGAAAAGAGGAAAATTATAGGGGAAAAATTTATAAGAATATTTGAAAGGGTGGCAAAAGAGGAGGAAGCGGAGTATTTGATACAGGGCACCATAGCCCCCGACTGGATTGAGAGCGGCGGGGGGTTGCGGGACACCATAAAAAGCCATCACAACGTTGGAGGGCTTCCGGAGGATATAGAGCTACGGGTAATAGAACCTCTCCGTGATTTATACAAGGATGAGGTGAGAAAGGTGGCAAGGTATCTTGGCTTGGAGGTGGCTGAGAGGCAGCCGTTTCCTGGGCCAGGACTGGCGGTGAGGGTTCTTGGGGAGATTAACAGAGAGAGCGTGGAAATAGTAAGAGAAGCATGTGCCATAGTGGAGGAAGAAATAGATAATGCATGGAAGGATGGCAGGATAGAGAAGCCATGGCAGTACTTTGCCGTTTTGCTTCCTGTAAGAAGCGTTGGAGTGAGAGGGGATATAAGGGCTTATGGATATACAATTGCCATAAGAAGCGTGGATTCCATAGACGCCATGACGGCAGCATATTCAAAACTTCCCCATGAACTGCTGGAAAGAATGGCAACAAGAATAACCAATGAGATACCTGAGGTAAATCGCGTTGTCTATGATATCTCCAACAAGCCGCCCGCCACAATAGAGTGGGAGTAGAATGGAATGGGATGAATGGAAACCCATTTATGAAAGGATTTTGCAGGAATTCAGTTATGATATGGAGATGGATAGAAAGGCAGCGGAGACAGCGGCGGGAATAATAAAAAGCAGCATTTCCCCGGATGATTTAAAGGGAATTATTCATAGAAAAGTTGTTTCCATATGTGGTGCTGGAGAGAATTTGAAGGAGGAAATGGAAGGCATAGAGGGAATCATAATGGCGGCTGATGAGGCATCATCTTTTCTTATGAATGCTGGCATACTGCCAGATATAATAACAACAGATTTAGATGGGAAAGTGGAGGATATTTGGCATGCCAATGAAATGGGAAGCATTGTTATAATTCACGCTCATGGAGATAATATGGAAGCATTGAAAAAATATCTGCCGCTTTTCCATGGAAAAATAATGCTGACGACTCAGGGAAAGGCGTTCAATGGTGTATATAATTTCGGCGGCTTTACCGATGGAGACAGAGCATATTGCATTGCCTCCCATTTTGGAGCGGAGAAAATAAAACTCATTGGATTTGATTTTGAAAATCCCAGAGTAAAGGAAGGAAAGGATACAAATATAAAAAGGAAAAAACTTCAGTGGGCAAAAAGAATTATAGAAATGCAAAATAAAAGGAGAGAGGGTTAGGGAGTCATGTCTCCGGCGTAGTTGTCCACATAGAATGGGTCAACGTTCACGCCCGCGTATCCTGCCGCCCAGTCCTCCATCTTCTGCACTGCATATGCTGAGTCATCCTCGAAACTGGTATAGTAGTTCCATCCTTCCATCTCGTAATATGTGAATACTCCATTTTGCATATCACCTGTTCCATCATATGAATAATCCTTGTTGCTGGCAAATGCTCCCACTCTGCCATCTGTGACAACTCCTTTGAAACCTCCAATCTTGCAGGCATCAAAGGCAAAGAATATGTGTGAAGAATCGGCGGCATCGAACTTCGCCTCAAACCATCCGTGTGTGATGTAAACCATATCTGCAGATATCATGCAGGAGCCGTACTTCCTGTAGGTTGTTCCATGCCCGGAGTAGGTGAAAACAACGTAGTCGTCCCCATCCTCATTGGCAAGTAAATCATCAATCGCCGCCTCTATGTTATCGGCCGTCGCCTCTCCATCTATGAGAGTGACAACATGGTATCCCTCCCCATTCAGGAAGTTTGCCCAATCCCTTGCATCGTCATCGCAATAATCCAAATCATTGGCTGTACCCTCATAATCTGCTATTCCAATGCAAAGAGCCCATTTTCTCACAACGCCGTCGCCTGTGCCGCCGCCCCCGCCACCACCGTTATTGACGGTGACCGTTACACTATCAGAACCAGTGTTCCCTGCACTGTCAGTTGCCTCAGCCATTATGGTGTGGCTTCCATCCGATACAGTGGTGGTATCCCAGTCATATGAGAATGCCGTTGCAACATAATTTCCGTCAATATAGATATCAGGGGTTATGGAACCATCTTCCTTATCATTCACTGTCACAGTAATTGTTACAGTGCCGGAAACAGTTGCACCATCTTCTGGGTTTGTAATCGTAACCGTTGGTGCCTT
>CAZWEL010000074.1:0-3843 GCA_964632955.1 uncultured Thermoplasmatales archaeon
CTCCTATGAAAACAGCAGAGAGACAGTGGCATTAGAGAGCAGTCATGTGATACACGCAATAATGGCGAAAGGAGAGGCACATAATCTGAAATTGGAAGGAAAAACGGTGGAAAATGCCTTCCAGAAGGCGGCGGTGGCAGCAGACATTCCTGTGGGAAATACAGAGGATACAGAATTTCATCCAACGATAGCATCTTCCGGAAACACATTCTTTGGCGGCTATGTTTATGCTCCGAGCATAATAGAGCAGTATGTTTACATGACGGTGTCCACAGATGGGGGCAGCACCTTTGAACCTGCTGGCTACTGGACCATAGAGGGGGTTACAGATTATCCATCCTTCGATAGCTGGGGTGGAAACACATTCTTTGGCACATTCATGCCGGATCCGAACACTGCATACACCTACCTTATGGAGATACAGGATATCACAGATACTGCCACATGGAGTCTTGTCTACTGGGACTGGTCTTCCTATGGATGGCATGATTTTATGGCACCAAGAATAGCATGTCACAACAGCCAGAATCCATGGGAATTTGGAGCCATTGCATTTGTTGCATCCACCACATATACTGAGGAGGAACTGATTAATGGACCTCACATGTTCTTTGCCGATCCTGATACAGAGGATAGCGGATGGATAAGCTGGTGGACTTATCCAGGATGCCAGCATGCGGATGCGACAATAGATAAGGGAACGGATATGATATACACCGTCTATGATTATTTCAATGAATCTGAGGCAACATGGGACATACTTGTCTGGGGAAGGAGCTTTGAAGACCCCCTCGAGGGAGATAGTTATCTTGTGGAGATACCCACATCCTTCTATGCCATAGCCCCTGCAGTGGCGGCAAGTAATGACCATGTGGTTGTTGTAGCCCAGAGTGATGAGCACATAAATCAGGATATCATTTGCTTCTACTC
Source organism: uncultured Thermoplasmatales archaeon (assembly GCA_964632955.1). Classification (GTDB taxonomy): domain Archaea; phylum Thermoplasmatota; class E2; order UBA202; family JdFR-43; genus JAGGZK01. Next base: position 931 of record CAZWEL010000074.1, read on the forward strand.
TTCAGATGGAGGATTCACATGGGAAACATCCTATGTTACAACCGCACCCCAGGATGATGTTTCTCCAGATATAACGGTTTCTGGAAACAAACTAATATGCACGTTTGTGAGAGATGGAAATCTATATTACTCATCGAGCGAGGACTGGGGCGCAACATGGAGTGAGCCAGTGCAGATAAATGATGAAGACGGCACCGTATCTCCTGAGTATGGAACAGCATATGCCTGCCCTGTTGGTGTGATGTGGACGGATATGAGAAATGGAAATGCAGATGTTTACTTTGATAACTTCCCATCTCCGGTGATAAACATTGGAATAGCAGGGGGATTTGGAGTGAAGGCAACTGTGTCAAACACAGGAACAGTGGCTGCAGAAAACCTTGACTGGAAGATATCTCTCTCTGGCACAGTTTTCATGAATGCTGAAAAGACAGGGACCATAACATCTCTCGCCCCAGGAGAAAGCACAACCATAAAGAGCGGGCTGGTTCTGGGCATAGGAAAGGTGACAATAACCGTAACTGTGGGAAGCACATCATCCACAGCCAGTGCGTTTCTGATAGGGCCTCTCGTCCTGGGAGTGAAATAACTCCTCCCCTCTTTTTTTAATCTTTTCCATAAAGGAGAGCATCTATAAGCACTGCAATCACACCTGTAAGAAAAACCATATCTAGGATGGTAGCGCCGCCTATACTCGCCATAGTTCTTGAAGGAATTTCCATGCTCAGCAGTTCTTTTAAATGCAGCAAATCAGCACCTATAATAACCCCCATGGTTCCAGCAGAATATGCTATGGATGCTGCCTTCTTTTTGCTTTTCACACTCACCACTATGGAATACAAACTTGCCACCACAGGAGGAAGAAGCCAGTAGGGAAAGGAAGAGACAACCCCTTCCTTTGTAACGGCTGTTACGTGATAGGCAAAATAAGCCACGAGAAGCATTCCAACCATGCTCCTACCTGCAACCTTTCTGGAGAACATGAGATAGATGCTTATTATTAGTGGTATCAGGGCGCCGCCCATATTTATTGCCACCATCCACTTATTGTAAAGGAAAAGAGGGATGTCCACCCATCCAAAAATTATACAACTGAATACGATTATGCTTGCTTCCCATTTGTTGAATCCCACCTCCTCAAAAGCGGATTGAAGTATCAGATAAAAAATGTAAAAAATGAGCGCCAGCAGGAGCAGAGTGATTAAAGGAAGCATGAAAAGGTATCATTTAAATATTTTAATAACTTCCCTTAAATCTTTGCTTTTGATGACATAATCCGCGCGTTCTTCCACCTCTGCCCTCATGGGATTGAATGCCACCGCAATTCCTGCCATATCCATCATTCTCGCATCATAAATGCTGTCTCCTATGACTATTACATTCTCACCATCAACATCAATTTCTTCCATCAATTCCTCAAGCACCTTCTCCTTTCCCTTTATAGGAACCCTCAATATTCCTCTCCATGGGATGTTATCCCTATAACGAATGCCATTGGCGAATACATGGTTAACACCATAATCTGCTATCCTTTCTGCGAGAGTGTCTATGCCCCCAGATATTATTGCCACCCTGCCAATATTACCAAAAAAATCCATGCATTCTTTTATTCCAGGCATGAGGGGAACATTGCTGCAAACTCTTTCAATATCCTCTCTTTTAATGCCATGCTCCCTCCATATCCTTATATCTTCATTAAGAAACTGGAGGTCATCTATTTTTCCTTCCCTGTATTCTTTCACTGCCTTGCTATTATCTGTTCCAAATGCCCTGTGAAGGAGGCGCCATGAACTGCTCTCCTCTATCAGCACACCGTCCATGTCGAATACTGTTAGCATCATTTTCTGCATAATTGCATATACTTTTTAAATTTAAATTGCATACATAATTGAAAATGAGTATTGTGCCAAAGATAGGGATAACAGGAGTTCCGCAGATCGGAAAAACGGAAGGACTTTTAAAAATTATGAGCAGATTGGAGGGGCAGTATACCTTTGGAGGGATGATAACAAGGGCTGTTGTTGAAAATGGAAAAAGAGTGGGTTTCAAGATGATTGACTGGATGACAAGGGAGGAAAAACTGCTTGCTCATGTTGACCTCGATACTTCCTACAGGGTGGGGAGATATAATGTTGATATAAAGGCGCTGGAGGAGTTTGGTCTTCCTGCCATAAGGAGGGCTATGGAAAGTGACGGAGTGGATATAATCGTAATAGATGAAGTGGGAAAAATGGAACTGGAGAGCAGAAAATTCAGGGAGGTGGTTAAAGAAGCATTAGAGTCAGATAAACCTGTCCTTCTCACCCTTCACAAAAAATCCAGGGATTCTCTCTTGCAGGACATAAGGAACATGAATAATGTAAGAATATTTGAGATAACACAGGTAAATAGAAATCTCCTCCCATATAAAATAGAAAAAATTCTGAAGGAAGAATGGCATCCATAGTAAAGGAAGGAAAGGTGAGAATTTCTCTTGAAAAATTTGAGGAGTTTAAAGGACCCGGTAAAAAAATGGCGGGATTCTATAATCCAACCTTCTCCATGGACAGGGACATGCAGATTGTTTTTCTGAAATGCATAACAAGGAGGGGAGTAAATAGAATACTGGATTCTATGGCTGCGACAGGCATAAGGGGCATAAGAATGGCGAAGGAAGTGGAGGGAGAAAAGGAGGTGGATATAAATGATGTGAGCAGGGAGGCGGTTAAAATAATAGAGAAAAATGTTGAGATGAATAGAGTAAGAGTGAACATATTCAACAGAAAAATATGCTCCCTGCTGGCGGAGAGAAAATATGATTACATAGACCTTGACCCCTATGGTTCTCCCGTTCCATTTCTTCCATGCATTTTTCAGGGGATGAAAAAAAGATGTTATGACATAAATGATAAACATTATATGGATTATGGAGGA
>CAZWEL010000075.1:0-3814 GCA_964632955.1 uncultured Thermoplasmatales archaeon
AGCAAAAACAAGTCCTGCTAACAGCAATTTTAGTCAACATGCGGAGATACTGAAGGAGGCATAATCTATTTAAGGCATTGAGGATATATTACTGGAAAATGAAAATCCCCCGGTGGAAGAAGGCGGAATTTGAGGAAATAGAATACGAGCCAAAGAGCATAAGGGAACTTTTAAAGGAGATGAAGAATATAAGTGAGCTTATAGTAGATTTGGCATACACAGCCATACTTTTCAACAGCAAGGAGATAGCAGAGGAGGTTAAATATCTTGAAGTGAGAATGGACAAACTGAACTATGAAATAAGGATAATGGCAATGATGGCTGCCAGGAGTGCAGAGGATGCGGAAAAGATGGCTGGCATACTCCAGATTGCCCAGGCGGCAGATACCATATCCAACGCCGCCGCCGACATGGTGAGGTTGCTTGCTTATAAACTTGACCATCCCATATTGCCCCATCTGATAAAGGAATCTGATGAAATAATAAAGAGGATGAGGGTGGAGAAGAATTCCAGGGCGATAGGGAAAACGATAAGCGAGTTGAGAATTTCATCTGAGACGGGAGTGAGGATAATCGCCATAAGAAGGAAGGACAGATGGATTTATGGGCCCAAAGGAGGCGTTATGCTCAAGGAGGGAGATTTGCTCATATGCAGGGGTCCCGAGGAGGGAATAAAACATCTCAATCAGCTGCTTAAGGGAGAGATAGAGGTGCTGGAATGAGCGAGAAGGAGGCGGAGGAGTTACTGCTGGAGTTGAAGGAAAAGGCAGAGCTTATGGTTGATTTAGCATACTCCTCCGTTATATATGACAACAGGGAGATCGCCCAGGAGGTCTATCAGCTGGAGAATTTTGTTGACAGTCTAAATGAAAGATTGCAGAAACTCGCTATAGAGGATGTGAAGGGTGGGGAACTTGAGGTTAATGAGGCGTTGGCCATAATCCAGCTGGGGGCAAGTTCTGAGGCGATAGCAGATGCAGCCAGGGATATAGCAGATGTTGAATTAAGGGATGTGGAACTTCATCCAGTAATAAAGGAGAGCGTTATGGAATCGGATGAGGTTTTATTGAGGGCTGTGCTCAGCCCATCATCGGTGCTGGTGGGAAAGAAACTGGGAGAGATAAAACTTGCTTCCCAGACGGGAATGTGGGTGATAGCAGTAAAAAGGGGGGAGAAATGGATTTATGACCCCGGCAAAGATGTGAAGCTGGAGGCGGGAGATGTGCTTTTTGCAAGGGGTTCCAAGGAGGGAATGGAACACTTTATGGCTCTGGCTGATGGAGAAGAAAAAGAGATTTAACCTTCTTCCCATTCATATTAAGATGAGGCACAGATTTGCCAGAAATTTCATGGGAGAGTTTTTAAAGGCAAGTAGGGTGGAGCAGATAGTGCTCATAATACCTTTTATAGTTTTGATAATAGACCTTGAAATCTTTCTGTATGCCTGGCATAAAAAGGAATTTATCATTTTCACCAGTGCATCCTTTGTCCTTTTCCTTTCTGTCCTCGAAATTTTTGCTGTTATAAAGGAAGTACATGAACATATCTCCGGAATAAGAAACAGGGAATACATAATGGAGCGATTGAGGAAGATAGCTAAAAAGATGGAGAAGCCAACGGTGAGGCGTTTGATGGACGAGTTTATGAAAAAATATGGGGGGGAATATGGGGTGGATGAGGTATATGCCGCCGCCTGCGAGGTGATGGTGGAGTTAAGAAACAAATGAGTAAAATTTCTTTATAAGGTCGCGAAGTGTCACCTCTCCAATAATTTTTCCCTCCTCCACTACAGGGAGGCGGCGCACATTGTATTTTCTGATTTTTTCTATGACGTCTTTCACCTTCTCATCTCTTGTGCAGTATATTAGATCCTTCTTGGCAAAGTTCTCAGCTGTAGATTTTGGCTCGAAATTCTGAAACATTTTCATGAAATCGTGCTCTGTTATGACCCCTACTATTTTCATACTCTCCCTGTTCTCCACGACCCATACATAGCAGCGGGAAATTATTATGAGGAGAACCATTTTTATATCAGCATCCTTTTCAATCACAGGAATATCCCATAGAAGGGAATTCATTACCTCCTCCACCTCTAATTCGTAGAATTCCTTCATGGGTTTATATGGGCATGGAATTTAAAATTTTACATTGTAATTTCTCCCTTCCCATGGCATGTGGGGCATATTTTCTCCACATAAGGTGTTCTATCAGAGGGTTTTAACTTTTCAGAATGAATATGCAACGGATTTATTATGTATCCCTTTCCGTGACAGATGGGACATATTTTCTTTTCCACAAAAGGAATAATGGGAGGGGATTAAAATCTTTCTACAATACCTCTGAAAAAATATATATCTTTGTTTTCCATTATCCTCGTGAACAGCACGGTAATAGAGAAGATAATTGAAGAAAAGGTGGGCAGGAGGGTGGAGGTGGGAGAGAAAATAATGCTCCCTCTCGATTTGGTGGTGATGAGGGATTTTGGAGGACCAAATGTCATTAAAAAATATGTGGAGAAGTTCGGAGATGAAAAGCCACTTCATCCAGAAAGAGTTGCGTTCACCTTTGATTTGCATCTTCCGGCAAGGCAGATAAAGGAGGCAGAGAATCAGAAAGCATGCAGGGAATTTGCAAAAAAATATGGCATAAGGGTTTTTGATGTTAATAATGGCATAGGGCAGCATACCCTGCTGGAAAATGGAATGATAAAGCCGGGAAGCGTTGTTATAGGAACGGACAGCCATATGAATTTGCTGGGGGCTGCCAATTCTTTTTCCACCGGTGTGGGGACAACAGATATAGTGGCGGGGATGAGATTTGGGAGAACATGGTTCAAGGTGCCAGAGACAATAAAAATAAATGTTGAAGGAGAGTTGAGCAAGGGCGTGTATGCTAAGGATGTTATACTAAGCATAATCAGGGAGATGGGATCTGATGGCGCTTCCTATAAGGCGGTGGAGTTTTATGGCGACATAGTGGAAAAAATGAATCTGGCGGCGAGGATAACAATGGCTTCAATGGTGACAGAGATGGATGGAAAGATTTCTTTCTTCCCGATGAATGAAATGGCTGTGGAGGAATTGAGGAACCATATAGAATTTGATAAAGTGTATAACGCCGATGAAAATGCTGAATACTCGGATGAATATACATTTGAAACCCCATCCTCTCCCCAGATTGCCTGTCCCCATTCACCGGACAATGTTAAAAGTATAGAAGAGGTGGAGGGCATTGAAATAGACCAGGCATTCATCGGCTCATGCACCAATGGAAGGCTTGAGGATTTGAGGGAGGCGGCAAAGATTCTCAAGGGAAATAGAGTCAGGGAGGGCTTTCGCCTCATAATAACGCCCGCCACCATAAATGTGGCGAGGGCGGCGGAGGAGAGGGGATACATAAAGACATTTCTGGAGGCAGGAGCAATAGTGACAAATCCCTCCTGTGCCTTATGCACCATAGGGCACCCAGGCGTTCTTGCCACAGGAGATGCAACGCTTTCCACATCAAACCGCAACTTTCCAGGGAAGATAGGGAAGGGAAGCATTTATTTATGCTCTCCAGCCGTTGCTGCCTACTCAGCCATAAAGGGGAGGATAGCAGATCCGAGGGAGGTATTATGAGAGGAAGGGTGTGGAAATTTGGGGATAATATAGATACAGACCAGATTTATCCCGGTGCCTATCTCACCGTTACAGATGAAAATGAGATGGCAAGGTATGCTATGAAAGGCGTGGAGGGAAGGGAAAATTTTGCCGAGATGGTGAATGAGGGCGATATAATTGTTGCTGGCAAAAACTTTGGATGTGGCTCCTCG
>CAZWEL010000076.1:0-3774 GCA_964632955.1 uncultured Thermoplasmatales archaeon
CCTGCGCCACAAGGCCCTGAACCTTGCGCCGTTGACCGCTTGGCTACCCCTGCAGTTAGTATGAAAAAGAAAATGAAATTTAAAGATTGTCTATATTACTCCTTTTTTCTGTATTTCATATAAACCACAGCAAAAATCAGGAGGAGGAATATGAGCACAGCCAGCCCCAGGACGAATGGTCCTCCCGCTATTCCTCCATTTCTTTCTTCCTCCTTTTCAAAGGTTTCTGCATCAAGACAGTATATGCTTCCTGCAGCACTTACAAATATTTTTCCAGATAGCGCAACAATGCTGGAAAGGGGTGTTGTTATATAATTGTACAATCCCTCTATCTCATGGGCAGGTGCAAAACTGAATTCCGCTTCGCCGCTGCTTCTATTTATGGCGTAAAGTCTTCCATCGGTTGAGGAGGCGTATATCATGCTTCCATACTCCTCTATATCATTGATGGAACCATTGGAACTGAATGTCCATATTTTATTGCCTTCTTCATCTAGACAGTAAACATTGCCATCGTAACTGGAGGCATATATTCTTCCGTCATCACTCTCAACATCAGATATGCACCAGCCAGCCGTAAATTTCCATTTCAGCGAGCCATCATCAATGCAATAAAGGCAGCCATCTGCACTTCCCACATATACATCTCTCCCAAAATCCACATCCATTATTTTACCGCCAGCCGTAAAATTCCATTTTGGACCTATGAGACGATTTTTTTCTACAATGTAAAGTCCATTATGGCAGAAGATATCATCCACACTTCGAGGAAATATTCTTTTCTCCCCATAGACACTATTTTCATCAGCCACATAAACTTTACCATCATTTCCTGCTATGACATTTCCTCCTCTTCCATTCCATACCTGTTTTCCATCCTTCGAAAAAGCATATGAAGCAGCAACGGTGGCAACATATATTTTATCTCCAACATAAACATCCTCTATTTTTTCATTGAAATTTTTCTGCCACAGAATACTCCCATTCACGTCCATGGCATATATGGTGCTATTGTATAATGCATATGCATTTTCCCCATCTGAAAACATGGTTGCATGCTGATGATTCATCCCCCCAATTTCATAACTCCAGAGCAATCTCGCATCTCTACCCCTGCCCATATTCCCCTTCTCATAATCCGGCTTAAAATCATATGGAACGCCATATATTTTCACCCATCCGGCAGGAGGCACATCTCTCACTCCTTTAAGTTTGCTAAGAGAGGAAGTATTCCACACATAGGTGGGATTGCCCCAGAACGCCCAGAGAGTGTTGTTGAATATCATATTCCCATCAGTTATCTTGCAATCCGTAGTGAAATCCGTTATGGGGGGCGTCGTCATTATTTTCTTCACCACCTCGGCATCAATCTTCCCGTAATATTCTTTTCCAAGTTCCTCAAATTTTATATCTCTTTCTGAAGGAGTGTAAAAGAGTGTGTAATACTGATAGCCGCTTGTGTTGAGGAGAAGATGGGCAAGGCGAAATATGGGCGCCTTCAGTATCTCATAGCCGAGTATGTCCCTCCTCACCCAGAAATCAAAGGGATTGTTAGCACTCCATAGAAAGCCGTTGTTTTTTCTTATGACATTGTAATGATATAAGCCAAATTCCAGCAATGCTATCTCATTCGCCTCCGCATCTGCTATCAACCATTGCGCATTCATAACGCCCGTATTTTCGGTGAGGAGGTAGCGTATAACGTCATCAATGGTGTCGCCATACTGAATAGCCATCCTTGCCCTTATGGCGAGGGGCAGTCCCTTCAGTTTATAAACTCCCTGGATAAAGGTTGTTTCTATCATGGCAAGCCCCACATCATTCTGCCAGTAGTCCTCATCGCTCCATATATAGCCGGGAGAGGTTGCTATTATTAAGCGATGCCCATCGCTTGGCTCTATATCAAGGATAACATTCCATCTCTGGGCTATATAATAGGAATACCACCATCCTCCACACCACACAGCATCGCTTATTACTATCTTCTCATCTGTGGTGGCATTACCCACCGCAGCAAATCCATTGCAATGATGCACGGGATAAAAAGCAGCAGCAAACTCTATCTCCTTTCCATCAAGAGAGGGAAAAACACTCGCTAGGGAATGAAACACATCCTTGAGCATGTGAAAACTCTTGGTGGGATTTACCAGTATGCTCATGAGTTCATACATCTCATTTAAGGTGAGGACATCCTCATAGGTTATGGGCTCTCCATATATCTCCACCCCCCTGGCGCGGGCGCCGTCTGCTATGCCCTTTATTTCCTTTCTGTATTCATCAGGATAATAGGGCCAGAATATTTTCATTGACAGCTTTTTGCATTCATCCCACCATCTTTTCGAAAGTTCTTCATACTTTGTGGAGTTCTGGTCGATGGGGAGATATTTTATAATTACAGGGCAGTTGTGTATTATGTTGCTCCATCTATAAATCATGTCTGCTATCTCTGCATAGAGGAGATAGCCATGCTGATAACCCCTCTCATATGGTTCCCCCTCTATATGCACATAAATTAAGCCGTTGATGTTATAACGACATGCATTCTCATAGGTGGAATTGTTCTCCACATCTATAGCATAGTTGAGAGGAGAAATGAATGCGAGTATGAGCATCAGGGAGAGCAACTTCATGTTATTGTATTGGATGAATTTTTATAAATGTTGGGGAGAAGTGAAGAAAGGAGGCGATAAACATTATTTACTCCTTTCATCAAAAAGATATATTCATTTTCACCCTTCACAATTCGAAGTTTTTTTCGGAGATATTTCTTTATCCCTATATCAGAGATATTCTTTAGAGGGATAGTTATTTCCCCTCTCCTGAAGAGGGGTTGAAAAAGAATTTTTTCCTCTGTTACTATAAATGTCCCTGGTATTTTTTTATACCTCTTTTCCATAACCGCTTTTCTTTCCAGAAGAATTTTTTCATCATGCGCCATATGTATACCACAAAGTGGCAGGAAATAAAGAATTTTTCTTTCCGCCTTAGATTGATTCAGCTGAGCTAAAGCCAAAGGATTCTGCTCCATTCTATCTAAATTTTTTACTTACATAGATCCCAGATGCAATAGAAAGTTTTATAAAGATGGATACGATAAAAGGTTGGAGACGTGTGAAATGCTATCTTGTAACAAGATAGTTTTTCATGTTGGGAATATAAAATAAAGAGGAGATATTATGTTAAATAAGGTAGTAGTGGGCATAATGCCTATGATAATGTTGGGTGCTATGGCATCTGTTGGCATAGAGTGGAATATTTTTGAGAAAGAAAATTCTCCTACAAACTCTACAAGTTCTATAAGTGTGGATATCCTAATCCCAAAAGAGGGATATGTCTATTTCAATGGGAGGGAAATATTTTCTCTAAAAATTGTGACAATAATCATTGGTCCTATAACGATAACAGCAAATGCGGAAAGTACTGCATCAATAGAGAGGGTCGAATTCTGCATGGAAAACGAGATAAAACACATCGACTATTATCCTTCATATCACTGGATATGTGACGAGATCATATCCTCTAGAACTACTATAGGAGTAAGAGCATATGACTATGGAGATGAAATGGTTGAAAAGGAAATTCCAGTATGGATGTTTAACAGACAATCTTTACCGGATGCCCTTCCTCAACCATGTATAGTGAAACCATCAAACAGTTGGGTGCTTTTTGATCCAGATTGGAAAACCATCGTTATTTGCGAGAAAGATATTGTTGTACAGGCAGTTGAGTTAAATTTAGCAGAAGATATCGTTTCCACAGTTTTTGAATATTCGA
>CAZWEL010000077.1:0-3645 GCA_964632955.1 uncultured Thermoplasmatales archaeon
AAAAAGGGAAAAAAGCCAAAAATAATGCTTGCCGCCCATATGGACGAGATAGGGCTAGTGGTGAAAAACATAGATAAAAATGGATTCATAAGATTTGTCAAATTTGGAGGGTGGTACGATGCCACGCTGCTCAACGCCAGAGTTGTACTTCATGGTGAAAAGGGCAATATCTATGGAGTGATAGGAGGCAAACCACCCCACATGATGAAGGATGATGAAAAAAAATCAGCCATAAAGGCAGAGGAAATGTTTATAGATATAGGAGCAAGGAGCAGGGAAGAGGTAGAAAAAAAAGGAATAAAGATTGGCACTCCAGCAACCCTTGATATGGACATAAAAAAGCTTATGAATAATAGAGTTACAGGAAAGTCACTGGATGATCGAGTTGGCTTAACCATGATGATTGAGGCAATAAAAAGATATAAAGGAAATGCAACCATATATGCCGTGGGCACAGTTCAGGAAGAGGTTGGCTTAAAGGGGGCGAGAACTTCCGCTTTCTCCCTCTCACCTGATATAGCAATTGTGTGCGAGGTGGCGGTGGCTGGCGATCATCCCGGCGTGGAGGAGAGGAATGCAGATATAAAACTGGATGGAGGAGCTGTCATAACGGTGGCGGACGCCTCTGGAAGAGGACTCATAGCCCATCCTTCCATAGTAAAATGGCTGGAGAAAGTCGCAAAGAAGGAGAGAATAAAATATCAGATGGAGGTATCAGAGGGCGGAACAACGGATGCTGCTGTCATCCACATAACAAAGGAGGGTATTCCATCAGGTGTGATAAGTGTGCCCACAAGATATATGCATTCCGGAGTAGAGGTAATAAGCATGAACGATATGGAAGAAAGCATAAGATTGCTTACCAAGGCAATGGAAAACTTAAAGATGCTTGATATATAACTCCATTCCCATTTTTCTTTTTGATGGGGAATAGCTTCCCACCGCCCTTATATTTTTTATTTCAACATCATAACCATGACTCCTCACCAGTTTTGTTATCTCCTCCATTCTTTTCTTTTCCTTTCCTCTTTCCATTATTTCGTAATAATGAATAATATCTCCTTTCTCTATGGCTTCCGGCAGAAATTGAAAACTGCTATGGGGAAGATTCATTATTACATGGTTGGCGTGGGGCAACCTCTTTATCACCTCTTTTGCATCTCCCTCAATAACCTCTATTATTCCCGCCAGCCCATTCAGCATCACATTCTCCCTTGCATATCTGGTAGCATAAGGATTCACATCTATGGCATAGATTTTCGATGGCTGGGCATATTTGGCGATAACAAGGCTGAAGGGGGCAACGCCGGCAAACATGTCTATAACAATGCTTCCCCTCTCCACCTGCTCAGCCACCCTCATTCGCTCTGTGGCAAGACGAGGGGAGAAATATGTTTTCGCCACATCCATTTTCATTCTCAATCCATATTCTCTATGAACTGTTTCCGTTGTTCTTTCCCCTGCTATCACTTCCACATCTCTTAACCTGTAATCTCCCACTACACCTCTATCCAGAAGTACTGTTTTTACTCTGCTGCCTTTCAGTATCGCCTCTGCAATCTCATGAGCAATATCTTCTTCTTTAACTCTCAATATGGCTATGGAGCCAATAAAATCTATTGATATGGAATCTGGTTCTATATCTCTCTCCCTCAAGATGTCCATATAACTTCTCTTTTTCAATTCCTCAAAATCTTCTATCGCAATATTGCACCCTTCTATCCTTATCTCTTTCTTAACAGGAAAATAAACATGTTTTTCATCCCTCTTTACTTTCAATTCCTCTCTTATTATCCCTCTGCTAATTAATTCTCTTTTCACCTCCTCAGCCATATTCTTTGGCGCCACAACACACAAACTTTTCACATCCTATAAAAATGAGGTGTGTATATACCATTTATGCTCGCATTTGTTGGAATGGGTTTATGGGACGAAAAGGATATTACCTTAAAAGGACTGGAAATGGCGAAAAGATGCGATAGAGTATATGCAGAATTATACACCAGCATCATGGGTACAAATATGAAAAAAATGGAGGAGATTATTGGAAAAAGAATCGAAATGCTGGAAAGGGAAGAATTGGAAGAAGGAAATAGGATTATAGAAGAGGCAAAGAGAATGAATGTATGCCTTCTTGTTCCTGGAGATCCAATGACGGCAACAACCCATGTGGAACTTCGACTCAGAGCAATGGAGGAGGGAATAGAAACAGGCGTAATCCATGGAATAAGCATAATCACCGCCTCCGCCGGATTGCTCGGATTGCAGATTTACAAATTCGGAAGGGTGGTAAGCATAGCAAGGCCCTATGATAACTACTTCCCCCTCTCCCCCTATGATAGAATAAAGGAAAATATGAATGCGGGGCTTCATACCCTCCTGCTGCTGGACATAGGCGAGAAACCCATGACCGCCAACGAAGGAATGGAAATACTGCTGGAAATGGAGAGGAGAAAAGGGGATGGAATAATTTCTCTGGATACTCTCATAGCCGTGGTGGCAAGGGCATCCAGCAACGATGCCATGATGAGAGCAGGATATATTAAGGATTTAATTGATGAAGATTTTGGCTCTCCTCCCCACTGCATAATTCTTCCGGGAAAAATGCATTTTATGGAGGCAAAAGCACTAGTAAAAATTGCTGGAGCGCCAAAGGAAATACTCACAGAAATGATGCCTTAATTGCTATGTTTCACTTCAAAAATATTTTCTATCCAGTTTAAAAAATCAAAATATAATTAAAAAAGGGGAGAGGGGTGGTTTTTGCTTAGAGGTTTGAATCCACTGGCTCTGGCATTGTCCAGTGTATGGGGCTGTAGATGTAGAGCATGGGGTCGCCATATATAACCTGGTCACTGTCTATGGTGAGACCAAAGCCGCCGTATATGCTTGTTGGGTCCATAGTGGTGAAGTCTCTCTCGAATATCCAGTATATGTGGCTGTAGGCAATGCCTATGGGCTCTCCTTCATAAATACATCTCTTGAAGAACTGTACATCGTGTATCTCCCAGTGAGGTGATAAGCCAGTATTGGCATTTCCGTAGGCGGCAACGGCACCATGTTCAAGGTATATCTCGGGTCCATAGTGGGCAAAGGTGGTACAGCTCATCCATGCCACAAACTGGCTATGCAGGTTGTGCCAATAGTAATCAGCCCACTTGAAGTGCACAAGATTATACTGATTTGGTGGGTCAACATCATACCAGGTAAAGCCACCACTCCTTGCCGTCTTTCCGTTCCAGTAGGCGTAGCCACGCCACGCATCTGGACCTGCAAATTCAGGATGATAGCTTATGCCGCCTCCTCCTGTTCCATGTCCACTATAATAGTAGAGAGATGCCCTCTCCTGGTCTATAATCAGATTATCCCATGCACAGTGGCCACGATATTCTCTTCCATAAGCACCGAAATACTTTTCGATATATCTGCTAGTATAGGCATTGTATCTCTTGCCATCGTTGCCCGTTGCCTGATTTCCATCCTGGTAATTCATGAGAGAAGATGTTGTTATATTACGATATGGATTGCCATATATTACTGCCGGATAGAGAACGCTCCTTACAATATATGCAGCATTGGCTCCAGGTGTTTTTCCTATGAACTGTCCCGCCGTTGACTCATTTCCAAAGAGGGCATGATGTACTG
>CAZWEL010000078.1:0-3505 GCA_964632955.1 uncultured Thermoplasmatales archaeon
AATAAATGATGGTTTTTCCCTCCCCACCTCCTTTGCAAGAAGTATTATATCTCCATCTTGGATTATTTTTAAATTGAATATTCCGTATTCCTCTCCTTTCCTCAATCTTACTATTCCCTCTCCGTATCCTCCCTCAGCAGCATCAAGAAATATTTTTGCTGCCTTCTTTTTATCCCCATCTATCACAATTTTGAGGAAAGGCTCATGTATTATATCCTCCTGATAAAATCTTATTATCTCCTCAACATTACCTCTGTCATCCAGTTTTAGGATATAATGGTCCTCCAGGAGTTTCAGTATCTCCTCCACCAATAAACATTTATATTGCCTATATAAAAGTTTGCTAGCAATCCATTTCTCTAATCCTCCTTCGCCTCCACAGGGAGGGAGTATGTTATCAACCCAAAGAATATTTTCCCCCTTATATTTCCCTTTATCACAATATTGAAATCCATTCTTTTTATGGCTTCAATTATGCTCCTCGCAATTTTATCGTAATAGAGGGTGAGAGGGATATAAACCTCCTTAAAAGAATGCTTTTCTATATCTATTTTTGAAAAATTAAAATATCCAACAGACTCATTCAGAATATATATCTCCATCTCACCTTCAAGTCCCTCAATTTTTCTCCCCTCATCATTCACAAACTTTATGGATATTTTAAGCAGGATATCTGGCAGGATTCTCTCCACCTTCACATCTTTTATCTCCATTTTTATGTTTTTAAGTGCCTTCGTATCCGCATAAACATTATAGGATATGAAGGAAAATATGAGGATAGATGCTACAGCTATTGCAATATAACCCTTCATCTGAAATCAAATAAGCTTCTCTGTTTAAAGGTTTTTGAAAATTTAATGTATTTCTCCATTGCCTTTTCTACCCTATCCCTGCTGAAATTGTGCTCATCACATAAAATTTCCATCACCTTTCCCACATCTGCCTCCCTCCATTTTATCTCATAATCTTCATTAACCTCAGGATTCAGAAATATCTCTCTAACCTCTTTATAATCATCATTCATCTCCAGTTTTCCTGTTTCAATAATTTTCTCCAGATTTCCAAATTCCTTCACCATCTGGAGTGCCTTCTTGGGTCCTATTCCTTTCACCCCTTCATTGAAATCAGTGCCTATAAGAATAGCCATGTCCACCAGCTGTTCCCTTGTTATCCCATTATCCTCCAGAACCCTTTCCAGATAAATTTCCTCCGGATAAACATCCACCCATAGCTGGCGATTCGGCATCTTCCTCTTTCCTGTGATGGCAACATTTCTAACCAGCAGTGGGGCACCAAAAAGGAGGGCGTCAAAATCTTGAGATGCCACAGCATCAACATCTCCTTTTCTGTTCATATACGCCGCCTGCTCCTCCCCCTCCCGCCTTGCATCCACATATGGGATGCCAAGGGCATCCAGCAGTCTCTTTGCTTCTTTTACCTTCTCCTCATCCACCCTGCTTGTCTGCTGCGCCTTCTTGAATGCTGTTTCCATATCTCCCCTTTCCAGTGCCATCTGCCATTCCTTTTCCGCCTCCACCTTCACTTCTTTCCTTTTCTGAAGTGTTTTCATTTTGAGGGGATGTGGTTTGCCATCGAAAACGTAAACCGGTTTAATATTCTGCTCCACCATGTTTGCAGTTCTGTAAAAAATTCCTGAAAGATGGGAGGTTACTCTTCCCATTCCATCCTTCAGAGGAGTGCCGTCTCGCTGGCGAATTATGGAAAGAAATTGATGTAGTGCATTATAGGCATCTATGGCTATTGTTTTTCCCGCCAGATCATGCAGCATAATCTGCCTTGCCTTTACCAGTGGCTTTAAATTTACTCCCATTTTATCTCAAAACTGAACCATTCCACCTTTCCATCATCCACCAGTTTCTTTATTTTTTTCTGCTCAGGGCTCAATTTTCCTCCTGCCGCCTTGAATTCAACAAATATTATCTTATCATCTTCAAACTGGATGCCATCTATGGGAGAGCCAATGAAACGGAAGCGTTTTGCGTCATATGGATAGGAAAGCATGAAGGGGGCGAATTGCTCTGTTATCCTGCCATAAAGAGATGCCATGCTCCTTTTCTTTTCCTCAAGTTCAGCCCTTTCCTTTTTCAGGGGCACAGCCACATTCCTGTATATTATAATAATTCCTCCCATAAATCCTATCAGAATGCCGAGAATAAAAATCCAGAAAACAAGGAATGCATCAATCATCCGCTCAACCTGTATTTTATTAGAAATTTGAGATTCTGCCATCCGTCGCCCCATGTCTGTATTTTTGCCTCTCCCTTTCTTTGATAGAGACGGGATGGTATCTCCTTCGCCTTTATCCTTTTATTTCTGAACATCTCTATCTTTATCTCCTCTGAAAAGGGCATTCCATCATGGAATTGCTCCAGCGGCTTTATTTTATCAAGGGCACTTTTCCTTATAATCCACATCCCTGACTGGGAGTCCTTTATTTTTATCCCGTAAAGGAAACGGAGGGTTAGCGACAATATAAGATTTCCAAAAAAATGCTTGAAACTCATGGAGCGATGAGTCAAGCCAGCAAATCTATTTGTGTTTATGAAATCCAGATTTTCTTTCAGCAGCAAATCTATATAATCATGCACCTCATCAAAGGGATATGTTCCATCTGCATCTCCTGTAACTATCACCTCGCCATCCGCCTCTTTCAGCCCGGTCTTATAAGCCCTTCCATATCCCTTGCGTGGCTCCACAATCACCTTTGCTCCCTTCTTCTCTGCTATTTCTCTTGTTCTGTCTTTGGAGTTCCCATCCACCACCAGTACTTCCATCTCCCAGCCCCTCTTCTCAAATTCCTTTCTCCTTATGGAATCTATGGTGTCTCCTATTCCCTCCTCCTCATTGAGTGTTGGCAGCACAATGCTAACTTTCATCAACCCAACATTTATTTCTCCCTTATATTTCTTATGGCATCCATTTCCAAAATGACAATAAATATAAACATTCCATCCATTATAAATGCCTTCAAAGGCATGGCATAAAGCAGGGGTAGCCAAGCCAGGCCAACGGCGCAGGACTTAAGATCTCACAAAAAGAAGGGTTCGGGATGGGAAATCCTGTGGTGAAGTCCTTCGTGGGTTCGAATCCCACCCCCTGCATTTTTTAATTTCGTTTAGGAATCTTAAATAAACATCCAAGCATGAACAAAATTTTTACAATTACTTAATCCGTAACTGGTGAATTGGTTTCAAGAAATATAGTCAGGGAAGAGAAGTTATATATTTATTATCCAGATTTTTTGTGTTGCTATTGCATTGTTTCCCGCTTCATCATATGCTTTTACCATTATTTCATGTTTTCCTATAGCAAATTCATTCCATTGCCACTCATATGGCTTATTTTGCACCGTAGTTTTCAACTCCTTATCAATGTAAAATTCAACTTTTTCTATGCCAATATTATCATTTGCATCTATTTTAATAAATGCTTTTCCAATGATTATTGTATTTTTCAATGGAATCAGTTTTCTTCCAAATATATA
>CAZWEL010000079.1:0-3457 GCA_964632955.1 uncultured Thermoplasmatales archaeon
CCCATATTTCCCATGGCCTCATGTCCTCCTCTCTCAGCGGCACCCTATCCAGATAAACCTCCGCCCCATAGCCTCCGGCATGGGCTATCTCGCTGCATACACATGACAAGCCGCCGCCTCCCATGTCCTTCATTCCCTCCACAAGCCCCAATTCATTGCATTCCAGGCATGCGTGGATGAGAGGCTCTTTGGTTATGGGGTCACCTAGTTGCACAGCCGTTATAGATTTCTCCTCGCTTTCCTCATGAAGTTCCTCAGAGGCAAAGGTGACGCCGTGGATGCCGTCTCTGCCTGTCTTTCCGCCGGCATAAACATAAATCAAGCCCGGCTCGCTCACCCTGCTATGAACCATTTTGTCTTTCCTCACCACCCCAACACATCCAACATTTACAAGGCAGTTTCCTGTATAACTCTCATGGAAGTAAACCTGTCCAGCCACCGTTGGTATGCCAACTCTGTTACCATAATCTCTTATCCCCTCTACCACTCTCTTGAAAAGATATCTTGGATGTTTGACTCCTTTGGGTAAATCTTCATATCTTGTATCAGGCATTCCAAAAAATAGAGGGTCGACAAGAGCCACAGGTTGGGCACCCATGCAGAGAACATCTCTTATTATACCTCCTATGCCAGTTGCAGCTCCTCCATATGGTTCTATGGCGGAGGGATGATTATGGCTTTCAAGGGCAACTACATAATAATGCTCATCGTCAAATTCCAGCACTCCTGCATCTTCTCTCGCCACTATTCTATCAAGGGCTATATTATAAACATACTCTCTTAGATATGGTTTGGATGATTTGTAGCAGCAATGCTCGCTCCATGACTGGGCAAGTGCTTCTAGTTCCAAATCGGAGGGCATTCTTCCCCTTGATGCGAAATAATTCTTTATTTTTCTCATTTCCTCAAGATTGAAACCGAGTGAAAATCTCCTGCTTATTTCCGTGAGTTGCTCATCACTGGCTTCCAGAACATTTATTCTTTTAATGTATCCATCATCCACAAGTAAATCATCAATCGTTGACATCTTCTATTTCAATGCTATAATCATTTATAACTGGATTAGCAAGCAGTTTTCTACACATTTCATCCAGTCTCTGCCTTGCTTTATCCTTATCATCTATATCAAGGAGAATTTCCACGATTTTTGATACTCTTGTTTCTTTAACTTCATTAAAATTCAGGAGGTGCAATGCCTTTGCTATATTCTTGCCCTCCGGATCAACAACTCCTCTCTTGAGCCTTATCTCCACTTTTGCCTTCAGCATTTATATCGCTCCCTCGTAATGGCATACAGGACATACATATTTGAACGGCTTTTCTCCTGTGTCAATCACCTCAAAACTATTCTGACAACTTTCGCATGTTATTATCTTCTTTACTCCCTCCACCCTTTTGCCCCTCAGAACTCCTTCCATACCACAGTTGGGGCATGTATATTTGAGAGGTCTCACTCCTGTATCCGAGATTTTAAAAACCGTTTTGCAGTTACTGCATGTCACCTGCTTTATTGCCTCTGCCACCACCTTTATTTCCTCCTTTTCCTCCCCGGGATAGAGAAAATAAATCATTATCTCCACTATCAAAAGTATGGCATACAAGGCTATACCTATAAAACTCCATGTTTTTAATCTTAGCAGGATGCCATTGCCCCCCATTGCATCATTTACTGCGACTATAAAAAGCCACAGGAAATAAATGACTGCCAATATTACAACTGTTTTAAGCAAACCTATTTTTTTCATTCAAGGAGTTATTTTTTATCCCTTTATAAATTTTTATAACAAACTATTCCATTTTCCTTAACTCCCTTCTCTCCATCATTCCATATGAGAGGGCATATTGAAAGGCATAATAGAATATGATAAGGGAGAATGAAATGGAAAATAGAGAGAATGTGACATATTCATTTCCTCCCGAGTAAAAAAGAGAAAGAATTATTGCCGCCCACATTAATGCTCCGGCCAAGAAAACGAAAAGGAAATATTTCAATGCCATCTTCCTTTTTATCCCAGTTCCAATGAAGATGCCAGCAGCAGCATTAAAAAACATAACGGAAAATGGAAGGAATAAAAGAAATATGTTCTCTGAATTTATGCTGTATGTAGCCCCAAAAATGAGAGGAGCCATAACTGTGGAAAAGCCAAGGGAGAATGTTGCTCCGTATAGTGGTGGAGCATCTTCTCTGAATCTCCTCATATTTATGAAAGCAAACTTGATTATCTGTTCCACCATTGAAAAGAGAAAAGAAAAGAAAATTACCAGATTGAGATATATTGCTTCAGATATAAATTGATACAACACCATTCCTTCCATGGCATATATTATCATTCCCACAATGATTCCTATGATGAAAAGAAGGATTATATTTTTTTCCTGATATCTGCCATCATAATTTCTTATTATAAAATAGAGTATGAATATTGCAGGTATGATGCCCAGCGGGAGGAGAACATTAATTTCCACAGTTCAAATACCTCCGTCCTTTAACTTTTTTTCTTTTTCTTTCCTTCATGTTTTCCTGTTCAATATCTCTACTCCTTCACTTCCAACAATCACATCTATCCTTTCAAAATATTTACCATATTTTATCTTCTCCTTCACACTATAATTCTGGCTTCCATTTATGACAACATGAATGTAATAATTTCCAGCCCATGTAGTGATGTTTCTCAACTCAATGCTTTCATTTGCATTTAGGATAAAAGAAATATTATAAATCTCGCTCCCATCCATTTTTGTTATATCCATGTGGATAGAAATGCTCTCATTTCTCTCATTTTTCACAAAAATTTCCATCTCATCATAGCTCATCCACCAGTGAATGAGAAGGCCAATAAATGCAATCGTCAGAGCAAGAAGTATTATCTTCTGCCAGGTTTTCATGCCATTAAATGCGCTATCCTTAAATAAATTATTAGGAAGAATACCACCATCTTCGGAGAATAATCCGTCCTGAATATACCCAGATTTGACTCCCAGTCAGATGCATTGTTTCCAGAATCTCTGAATTCATATATCATAACCCTCTCTATTCCGAGGTTTTTCATCTTAAGCAGGCCGGATATTATGTACAATGCCTGTCCCAGTTCCGTATAGCCGCCTTCAAAGGTGGATGCACCAAATTCCGTTACCCAGAGCGGCTTTTCCTCGCCGTATTTTTCAAGCATATTCCTCATATATTCATATCTCTGGAGAAGGGTATCACCGTACACATGGAAGGCATATACGTCCACATACTGGCTACCTCCCAGTTCCAGAAATTCCTCCAAGAAGTGGGGATTGTAGGAGCCAACGCCTGCATCGCCTAAGGCAAGGCCACCCATAACCACTGTATTATTCTCATCCACCTCCTTCAGGGCAAGATACGCATATTTTATCAGCTCAACATATTCCTCCACGCTGCCCTTCCAGAAGTAGCTTAAATCCTCCTCGTTCCATATCTCCCAGGCGGTTA
>CAZWEL010000080.1:0-3447 GCA_964632955.1 uncultured Thermoplasmatales archaeon
ATATTTATGGCTCTAAAAATGAGATATATTTTTTAGACTTAGGTTCTCATGTGGCAACTGGAATAAAAATTATGGGTAAAGGTTACGTCATAGACCAGCATTTGCCCCTTATTACAGATAAAAAATGGTTAAGTTTATTGGGTAAAAGAAACTCTAAAAAATTTGTTTTGAGAAAATTAAACGGCCAATTAAAACTTATAAAAAATGAATTAACTATTGATAAAACATTGCTTGATACACCAGAAGTAAATGTTGAAAAATTAACAACATGTATAGCAAAAACTTTGGGGCTAGAAAATGTGAAAGCAAATCCTGAAAAAAATATTACTTTTTCTTTGACTTTAAAGAGATATGCATTGTATTGGGAAGAGGATGAAATAATAGAATATTCATTGGCTATGGCTATAAAGAATAAACTTGAAAATGAATTGTGTAGCAATTTTAAAAAAATTTCTAAAATTGAAATTAATCAGGATAAAAAAAATCTAAACTTAAAAATTTGGTTAGATGGTGTGTAGATCAAACAATAATAGGTTTTTATATACGGTTTTTATCTTGCTTTTCTTAGACTCATATACCTCCTTGCATCATTAGAATCAAAAACAAATAAAAAATCAGGGGGAGAGGAGTTGTAAACTTGGATCGCCCAGCAATACCCATTGCTCAACTGTTTTTAAATCGCCAGCATCCCACCCATAGTCCTCTATCTCCGGCATGTAGAAATCATGGAAATGGGTGATGTAATTGCTTATTGCCTCCGAGTGTAGATTTCCCAGCACCGGCTCTGCTTCACCCTTTGCATAAACTCTGAAAAATTCACTGGTTATCCAGTTGTCTACGCCTCCAATAACGCACCACTCTCCCAGGTTGCCGTAACCGTAGCCGGTGTTGCCGATGCTTGCTATCGCCCCCTTATTCGGCTGCTTCACAATATACCAGCTCCAGCATTCCGGAACGGGATAGCCATATGTGTTCATGGAATGTCTGTTGAACCAGTCCATGGCAGTTAAAGCAATGGAAATATTAAACTGGCTGTTGTGGCAGCCGCCGACAACGCATATGAATGGTTTGCCTTCATTGGATATTTTATCCATGGGGAAGTGGGGGGCGCCGTTCAAATCGCTAACAGATAATCCAATTATCTCGGCATGCTGTCTATTGCCTGGAATGCCGGGATAATGATTTGCCCATACTCCTGGCGAGCCATGTCCCGAGAAGAATACAAAGCCCGCTCCCTGGCTCAAGGCGTCGACAACATCCTGCTTTCCTGTGAAGTTTCCATTGGCGGTGGAGAGAAATATTTTTTCAAAGCTGTCAGGCATGTAATAGAATGCTCCTCCTCTTCCATGAAGAAGTTTTGCTCCAACTGTCCAGTCACCTTCTGCTATCTGTATGGTGTTGTTTCTCCATGTATTGAACACTATGTTACCGTTTTCATCCTCAATCCATACATGGATGTTGGTGTAATCGCCATACAACTTTGGATCATAGCTCTTACCCCTTATATAAAGCACTCCATCAACATATTCCACATCCGCCCAGTGGGAATATGAATTAAGATATGCCTCTCTTTCAGAAGGAGAATAGGTGTAATCATCCTTGCCGACAACATCTCCTTCAGAAATGGAAACAATCTTTGCTATTGGGGGAGCAGGATAGCCATTCTGCAATTCAGGAATTAAATAGTCATCATGATTGAATGTAAGTTTTGTTTTGGCATTATGGTCTACAGTGAAATGAGTCACATCTATCGGTCCTGTTTCCCCTTCATCATTTGTGCTCTGGGCATATAGGGTGTAAGAGCCGTCTGGCACGCCATTCACATCCCACGTTATGTTCAAATCCTGCTGGTCGAGGAATCCATCTCCTGTTATGCCAATCATACGGTAGAACCAGTCCTCTTTGTTGCTATTCTCATATGCTATTATTTTATTAACCAAATCCTCCACTTCCTTCAGATTTCTGCATGCCAGCCTGCCGACATATACATCTGGATATAGATCCAAGTCATCTTGGCTTGATTGTGTAAATTCTCCAAATATTCCATTGCCGTTGCTGTCCCAATCATCAAAGGTAACATCTCCATCTTCGTATTTATAAATGTCAGCGTAGTACAAATCTGTTATAACACCTGGGTCATCTCCTTCCCAGTATCTGCAGTTGGAGTATCTCACTGGTACATACCATCCCTTTATGCCCGCATTTGTATCATCCCTCGGCTTTGCATAAATCTTCGATTTTAACCCTCCAACAAGGAGAACATATTTTATTCCATATTCCTCTATGGTATCCTTTATGGCATATTTTATCTTCTCCGGCTCATCTCTCCCGCTGTAAGAAGCATATATTTCATCGGTTGTTTTGAGGAGAGCGGGAATTCCTATGGAATTCTTGTGCTCCACAAGGGGCTGAAGGGCATCTGTGAATTTAGGTGGAGAAATTATGAGGAGTTTGTAGGAGCCTGCCGCACTTTTTTCACCCATTCTATATTTTATCTCCATCTTCGCCTTCTCAGCAGCAATTACTTTTCTCTCTGCGGGGATATATCTTAGCGGGTAAATGCTTATCACCACATGTATTACTCTTTCACCCCTTCCGTTCAATCCAACGCCTATGTGGTATGAATACCATTTATCGGGGAATGGCTCATTGCTGTGATATACATTGCTTTTCTTCCCTCCCTCCACAATTTTTCCATCGGAGAGCCTTATCCTCGCCGGCGATGGAACCACCTCTCCATTAATATCATATGTTTTCTCTCCTTCAATGCCCACATCAATGCTTATATCTCTTGCTTCGATGGGCAGATCCACCCTCTTCACCATTTTTGGGAGCAGTGGATAGCCAGGTTTCACAATGAATGAATTGCAGTTTTCCATGGAAATTTCCACATAGCCATTTACTCTGCCCAAATCGGGTGGGGGGAAAACCATCTCATTTTTTATTTTAATGTATCCTGCTTCACTGCCTTTTTCCATGACTTGGTTGCCATTCTCCGTACCTGCGATGTTGAACCCTCCAATAAGGAGGGCAAACACCAGAAACGAAACAATTATTTTCGCCTTCATTTTTTGCCTCCACTTCAAAATCTCCATCCCCTTTATAAAATTTTATTTGAATGGAGGAATGGGTTACAATGAGTAAATTTAAATTCCTCTCTCCATTTTTATCTAAATGGATTATTCTCTCTATGTGTATCATGCCAACGATGACGACCCCAAAAAATGCACAGCCAAAAAGCTCGCAAAATTCAAAATGGTTAATCTTGTTAACTCCATGAGCAAAATCCCGAGAAATGCAATTCTACTTGACCCCTTTTCTGAGAAGGCGCTTTCGCCAGAGGACAGGCATAGGAAAAACATAGTCGCCATAGATTGTTCTTGGAAAAATGCTGAGATGGTATTCAAAAAAGCGGGAAAAAGGGTAAGGCATGGCAGAGCTTTGCCG
>CAZWEL010000081.1:0-3292 GCA_964632955.1 uncultured Thermoplasmatales archaeon
TATTTCATTAGAACTATTTTTTATACTTCCTATTTCTGTATAATCATGTTTTTGCCATGATGAAAATACTTCAGCTCCAATCTTATGTTTGCCTTTCCCTACATCAGATGCTTTGAAAACAAACTTTTCATTAAAGTCAAATAATTCTTGTCTTACTTCTTCTTCAGAAAGTTTGATAATTGGTTCAAAGTTTTTTGATATTTGGACCCAAATCCTTCTATCTTTCATTGATAGGATGCAGGATAGGAAAAAATGTTTTTCTCGCTGGAGAAGAATGGATTTCCGACCCCTGTGTGATAGAAATAGGAGAGAATACAATGATTGGTGGCCGTTCCCTTATAACAGGTCATCTTGCAGAGGATAAACTGATTGTAAGGAAGGTAAAAATAGGAAAAAATTGCCTTATTGGAGGCGAATCCTTTATAATGCCTGGAGTGGAAATGGAGGATAATGTGGTGGTGGGCGCCAAAAGCCTTGTCACCAAGGGTAAAAAACTGAAGAATGGAAAAATATATGCTGGCATTCCTGCAAAAGAATTAAAGATGAGGAAAGAGAAAAATCAATAGCCACCTATTTTCAGCGATGGGTCCCCAAACAGAACCCATTCCTGCACCGTCTTGCAGTTCACAAGATTTATCGTATATGGTCTCACTCCGATCCAGTCGCTGTTCCAGTCAATGGGGAACTCATTTAGATAGTCAATGAGATTTGTTCCCCATGTTTCCCCAAGTATGTCCTTCCCCTGTTTGTTATACACTTCGAAGAAATGGGGTTCTAGCCATCCTCCAAGGTATTGTATGCAATCAGGAATGCCATCTGGCTGACTATCCGGCACTTCATCAACGGGACCATCGCCAACAGTACCATAACCCAAGCCGGTATTTCCCATGGTTGCTATACTTCCTCCATTTGGATTTCTGGTGAAGATCCATCCCCAGCATTCTGGTGTTGCCTCTCCAAGCCAGTAAGCCCATATGCCTTCAGTAAGGAGGCGAAGGATACTTGTGTTGAATTGACTGTTGTGGCATCCACCCACAATAAGCACGGGCAGTTTTTCTCCATTATCAAGGTTCATTATATTCTTGAGGCTGAAATCAATCCAGGTGTTAAAATCATTGTGAGGATGAGTTGCCCAAGATGCAGGGTTCCCATGACCGCTGAAGTAAACAAAACCCTCTCCCTGTGAAATCTCTTCCTCTGCATTTTCTGGTGTAAATTCCACATCTCCTCCTTCCACATACACCCTCACATGCTCAAATCCATCCATATAGCTTAAAGCCTGATCGCATTCCACCTGCCCTTCAATGTAGTCGGTGCCTATATCCTGGTCTGGAAAAGAGTCGCCCCCTATGACAACCATTCTTCTGAACCAGTTCGAATTTCCAGCATTATTTTCATAGGTTATTATCTTGTCCACCATGGTTTTTACCTCCCATGGATACCTGCAGGCGAGGCGACCAACATAAACGTCAGGGTATAAATCAAGCACATCCTTGTGATATGCATCCCATTCCGCAAATTTTCCATTTCCATTGCTGTCCCAGTCGTCAAAAACAACGTTGCCATCCTCGTATTTGTATAAATCAGCATAATAGAGGTCACTTATATATCCGGTTTCCCAGCTTGAATTATCATCCAGATGGGTATAGCGAACGGGAACATACCATTTATGGAGGCGCTGCCCCTTCATGGCGCCCACAAAGAGAACATATTTTATTCCATATTCCTCCACCGCATCCTTTATGGCATATTTTATCTTCTCCTGTTCGTCCCTTCCATTGTATTTTGAGTATATCTCCTCTGTGGTAAGCATCATGGTTGCCACTCCATGATTTTCCTTATGCTCTATGAGTGGCTGGACATAATCAGAGAAGGAAGAGGGGGCAATTATCATCAAATCATATCCATCCCCAAAGTTCATGCTTCCTGTTTCATATTCCACCTCTATTCTCATATTCCTTGCATATTCTATCATGTCCTCGGCAGGATAGTACCTCACAGGATGTATTTCAACGGTGAGAAAGATAACATGGTTGCCATTGTAAAGCCCAACGCCTATATTGTATCTGAACCAGTTCTCCGGATACGGCTGGCTTGAGGAATAAATTCTTTCGTCCTCCTTCCTTACCAGATTTTTCATGCTGCTTCCCAGAGGAATGGCACCCATGGAAGGCAAAATTTTCTTGTCCACCTTCATCATTTCTATTCCAGAAGGATGGCATTCCACCCTTGTTATCCTACTTCCCGCTGGGAATGTGTATGTCTTTATTATCACAGGCATCAGGGGTGCGCCTGCTTCCTTGGTGTAGTGGGATATGCCATCCATTAGGAGATAAGAATATCTGTCATTTTCAACAAGTTTTGGAGTGGAAAGTGAAACACTCTCCTTTATCGCCTTCTCCGCATCACTGCCTGCATAAGAAGCAGATATTCTATGACTCGTAAATCCATTTCCTGCTCCACTTGCCAACATCACAAAAAGCACCACAAAGCCCAATAGCATTTTTCCCTTCATCTTAACCCCGTTGAATTATGTCATTCCCTCACTTAAAATTTTCGTACTCCTTCAGAATATTTTAACATTTTCTCAACCTCCAGAAAATCAATAGCCACCTATTTTCAGCGATGGGTCCCCAAACAGAACCCATTCCTGCACCGTTTTGCAGTTTACTATATGAAAATTATATGGCAATCCATTTTCCCATCCCTTGCTCCAGTCAATGGGGAATTGATTGAGGTAATCGGCAAGATTTGTTCCCCATGTTTCCCCGAGTATGTCCTTCCCCTGTTTGTTATACACTTCGAAGAAATGGGGTTCTAACCACCCATCAAAGTATTGTATGCAATCAGGAATGCCATCTGGAATGCTGTCAGGAATCTCATCACTATTTCCATCCCCAATAGCCCCGTAACCTAAGTCCGTGTTTCCCATTGTTGCTATACTTCCTCCATTTGGATTTCTGGTGAAGACCCATCCCCAACATTCAGGTATTGCATATTCTGAGAAATAAGTCCATATTCCATCGGTGAAAATGCGGAAAATGCTGGTATCAAAGCGACAATTAAGGCAACCACCAACAACAAGAACCGGCAGTTTTTCTCCATTGTTCAGTTTCCTTATATTTTTCAAATCAAAGTCAATCCATTTATGGAAACGATTATGGGGATGCGTCCCCCACGATGCAGGGCTTCCATGACCGCTGAAATAGACAAAGCCTTCTCCTTTGGAAAGTTCCTTTTCAGCATTTTCTGGTGTGAAATTAACATCCCCTCCCTCCACATATATTCTCAC
>CAZWEL010000082.1:0-3192 GCA_964632955.1 uncultured Thermoplasmatales archaeon
CCTTCAGTTATTGCAAAGGAAGAAAATATAAGAGAGGCAATCACCAAAGGACTCAGATTCATGCTTGAAACGGATTATCTTGATGATAAACGCAGACCCGGGGCAGTGCTTGCTCTCAAAACAATACCTCGTAAGATCAAGAAACTTATGGAAGAAGGTGTTATTAACGAAGATGAAGTGATGGTGATAAATAAGGAAAATCCTGAAAAAATTTATGGGATAGGTTTAGAATAGAAATGCCTCGGATACCACAAATTCTTTCCTGCATCTCTTGCATATATAGTACACTCTACCATTGAATCTGTGTTCCATCATTTCGCCACCACATTCCGGGCATCTTTTATTTGCTATCATTTTGATAACCTTTTGCTAATAATTATAGTATTGGCATTTATAAATTTTTCGCCAATATTAAAAAAGGAATGGCGATATCATTCCAATGGAGAAAACAATGGATAAGAGGCCTTCTTTCGATGAGTATTTTATGAAAATAGCCCTGCTGGTGGCGACCCGCTCAACATGCACCAGAAGACATGTGGGGGCTGTTATTGTAAGAGATAACCATATTCTTTCTACCGGCTACAATGGTCCGCCAAAGGGAGCAAAGCATTGTGATGAGACGGGTTGCATAAGAGAGCAGTTGAACATCCCCAGAGGAGAAAGACATGAGTTATGCCGCGGCCTTCATGCGGAGCAGAATGCCATAATACAGGCTGCAGTATTTGGAGTTTCCATAAAGGGTGGAACAATCTACACCACAAATTTTCCATGCAGTGTATGTGCAAAGATGATTGTGAATGCTGAACTCAAGGAACTGGTATATCTTGAGGATTATCCTGACGAGTTATCCAGAGAAATATTGAAAGAAAGTAATATAAAGGTAAGGCAAATAAGGGTGTGATGAAAATAGATGAAAAGTACCTACTGTTCATCCGCGATATTCTCATATCTGTTGCCATCGTGGGATTAATACTCGCTGCCCTCTGGGGTTATACGGGGCAGTTCCCCCATTCTCCCATGGTTGTTGTCACCTCCGGCTCCATGATGCATGACGATGCCCCTTTTGGCAGAATAGGAACAATAGATCCCGGAGACCTGGTTCTTGTCAAAAAGGTGTATGGTAGAGGAGATGTGGTGACAAGAGGAGCAAGAGACAATCCTACCACGAAGCATCGGACTTATGGTGACTATGGAGATGTAATCATATATTATCCAATGGGAAATACAGATAGAGTGCCAATTATCCATCGTGCCATATGCTGGGTGGAGAAGAATGATGATGGAACCTATACTGTAAAAGAATATGGAATATACAATGCATCCTCCATAACCATATCTGAACTCCATCTAAGCAACTACAAGCCCGAGAACAGCGGATTTATAACAAAGGGAGACCATAATGAATACCCTGATCAGATACCCAATGGCGGCATATGCGCCCAGCCGGTGAAGGTTGACTGGATTGTTGGAAAGGCAAGGGGAGAGATACCATGGTTCGGGCTCATAAAACTCATGATTTTTGGAAATGGACAGGGATACAGCGGGAGCGATGCCAGAACAGTCGGGAAAGCGGTTGCTCCACTTGACGAATGGATATGTCTGGGGATATCTCTCATTATAATCATAGGAATACCTACAGGATGGGATGCATATACATATATAAAAAAGAGAAGGGAAAAATCAGATAAGTTTTGATTGTGTCGGTGGCTTATACCCACTTACATCTGGCATTGCCTCGTCTCTTTCTAGCAATTCTTTTATTTTTAGGGGTGTGGAAATCTCTATCTCTCTTGTTCTTCCATATCTCCCCTTTGATACCACTCTCGCATTTATTATGCCCAGCATATCCAGCTCGGAAATTAAATCAGCCACTCTCCTCTGAGTGAGTATATTTATGCCCTTCATCCTGCATAAATCGCGGTAGATATTGAAAAGCTCTCCTGTATTTAATCCCCCATATGCCTCATCCCCCAGTATTGCCGCCATAAGAACAAGTTTTGATTGAATTGGAAGCGTTTTCACAATTTCCTTAACTCTATCCATTTCTATCTTGTTCTCCGCCATTCTCACATGCTTCTCCATTACCCTCTCATCTCTCATTCTTTCGGCAATCTCTGCGGAGACACGAAGCAAATCGAGGGCACGTCTTGCATCTCCATGCTCCTGGGCGGCGAGAGCAGCGCATAGAGAAATCACATTTTCATCTATGACATTTTCCAGAAATGCCCTTTTTGCTCTCTCTCCAAGAATATCACATAACTCATCAGCAGAATATGGCGGGAAAACCATATTCTCTTGCCCGAGAGAAGATTTTACCCTCGGGTCCAGAAATTCAGTGAATTTGAGGTCATTGGATATGCCTATTATGGATATTCTGGCTTTATCCAGATCATAGTTGAGACGGGAAAGGTTGTAAAGCACCTCATCTCCCTTGAGCTTATCAACCTCATCCAAAACTATGACCGCCACTCCCTTTGTTTCCTCTATGGATTCCACCAGTTTTCTGTACACCTCATCGGTGGGCCATCCGGTGAAGGGAACTCGCTCCTCCCATATATTTATGAAATGATTTGCCACATTCTGAAGAACTCTGTATTGAGTATCCACTATCTCGCAGTTTATGTAAACAAAATTGGTTTCCATCCCAAGCTGCTTCCCCTTTTCCATCAATTGCTTTCCCAGGAATTTTGCCACCGCCGTTTTCCCTGTGCCTGTTTTGCCATATATGAAAACATTGGAAGGTGTTTCTCCCCGCAGAGCAGGAGCAAGAATGGAAGCCAGCTCCTTTATCTGCCTTTCTCTGTGAGGCAGCACCTCCGGCACATAGGAAGGGCGCAACACTTCCTTATTTTTGAAGATGTTATTTGCTTCTACCAGACCATGAAATATGTCTTTCATCATGTTCTCCCCCAAAATGGATGAGTATAATACAATAATGGTAAATAAATCTTGTCAGCGAAGTATGATGGATACTCAATTAAGGCAGTTTAAAAAATTAATGATTCTTATAAAAATTGAAAGAAGGGGAAAAGATTAGAGTGGTGAGTCCACTGCTGCCGGCATTGTCCAGTGCATGGGGCTGTAGATTATTGTTGCGGGATCTCCATAAAGCACAGTTAGAGATTCCATGTTGAGGGAAAGCGTTCCATATATGCTTGTTGGGTCAAGAGTGGTGAAGTCCCTGTCAAATCT
>CAZWEL010000083.1:0-3165 GCA_964632955.1 uncultured Thermoplasmatales archaeon
ATCTAAAAAAGTTTGTCTTCATGGTAGAGAGGTATAACTATTTTCCCCTCCCTTCCCACCTCTATGGCATCTCCTTTTAGATATAGTAGCGCTGTAAGAGCGCAGATATACGCATCCAGTTCGTGCTTATTTTTTACCTCCAAGCCCAGCATTTCCTCCATTTCCCTCCAGTTTCTGCTGTAAAATCCCATGATTTTGGCTGTGGCTGTGGGAAAAACCTCAATAATTCTGGCATCGCTCTTTCTTTTCAACGCCCCCCTCAGCTTCCACGCCCTCTCCGTCAGTTTTCTCATCCCGCCCATGGTGGGAGGCAGGGCGCCGTATTTTCTGAGTATCACATCCACATCTCTCACCTTTGGATAAGGCATAAGGGGGGCGTCGATGGCTATGATATCCGCCTCCTTCACCACCTCCACAATTTCATCATCTCCATAGAGGGTGAAAAAGGATGGCTTCTCATCCAGAATGCACACTCCGGTGGGATTTTCAGGGAGGGCAGCAGGGTCTATGCCTGCTATTTTTACCCCCATATCCTCAAAAAAGTTTCTTCTGTCGAATTTCATCCTCTATTCTCTTAACCGTTTTCCAGCTTTTTCTTACGTGGGGTGGCATCTCTCCATATTTCTCAAGCCATGCCTTTATGAACTCTATGGTCCTCTCATCACTGGGATATCCGCTACCCAGGGGCATCTCCAGTTTTTTCTCCAGTTCCTCAGCAATTTTTTTTATTCTCGCATCCCTCTCCACCTTTGCCACTATGGAGGCGGCAGAGACAATGGCATATTTATCATCCGCCCCATGCTCGCATATTATCTCACAATCATGCATGATTGACTGGCGAATTAAATTCTTGAATGCTTCCTCATTTGCACTGGCCGCATCTATGTAATACACATCCGCCCTCTCCATGTTGGCTATTTTCGCAAAAATATATGCCTCCAGCTGATTCATGGTCATTATGTTGCGGAGATTATCAATATCCTCCGGCTCCACCACTATGAAATGGTGAATGAAATTTTTCTTTATATACTCCGCAAGCCTCTCCCTCCTCTGCCTTATGAGTTTCTTTGAATCCCTCACCTTCATGTCAACAAGTTTCTGCTCATCTCCCTCCTTAGCCCAAACGCCCGCCACCACCATTGGACCTATGACAGGGCCGCGTCCTGCCTCATCCATTCCGCATATCATTTTATCACAACCTCTCCATATTTCCCGCCGCCACCTGCCATTATTTCTATCCTTCCTTCTCTAAACGCCTCTATGGCATTAGCAATGGCAGGAGGTGAAATTTTTCTCACAATATCCATATCAACATCAAGGAGTATTTCAATTTCACTATTATCCTTTGTCATCTCCCTCCATCTCTTCCTTACAATGGATGAATTTTCATTCTCACCAAGTGCCACAGCCACAATTTCAGCAAGAGGAAGGATGTGAATATATTCACCTCTCCATGGAGGATGCTTCGGCTCATCAAAATCTGCTATCTCATTTACTCTATCCCTCACTCCCTTCTTTATCAATCCTCCACATCTGCACCTCCATCCTGTTTCATATGCCTCCTTAATGCTGTATTTTCTGTAGCATGAAGAGCATGCAGTCCTGTTATATTTCCCCTTTTCAGGAGGAAAGCCAGCATTGTATCTTATTCTTCTCCCCAGTATAGCCCTCCTTATTTCATCCCATGTTATCTCTTCTACCTCCAGCCGGTTGAATTCTCTGCCCAAACGATGAGGAGAAGGGGAGTGAGCATCGGAATTGCTGAGAAAGGGAATGCTCTGCAACTCCTTTATTCTGTCCGCATAATTGCTATCCGCGCTTAAACCAAGCTCTAAGAAATGGGGCCTCCTGCCATAATATTCCAGCACGGAATCAAAGTAGGCATAAAGGGATGTCCAAGGTGTGAAGGCATGGGCAGGGCCAATGAGGGCATCGCATTCCAAGGCGATATCCATAATTTCCATTCCATTCATATTAAGGCGGGGCCTTCCCTCATGCTCCATTCCGCTGGCTTTCCCTTCCACCATATCCCTGAATTGATGGATTGCATCGAAATCGGGGAAAAGAAGGAGATGGTGAACCCTGTTCATATCCTCCACCTCCACACTCAGCAGAAAATGAATGCCCTCCACCTCTGCCATGCCACCCCTGTAATGCTCCCTTATCTCCCTCTCCCACACAGGATGGAGACAATCGCCAGTGGCAACAACATCCAGTCCCTTCTTTTTCGCCCCCTCGGCAATGCTCCTCATGCTTATTTTGGAGGATGTACCGCCTGAAAAGGAAGAATGAATGTGCAAATCCGCGTTGACAAGCATAATGAAAAAAATTTTATATTATAAAAAATATCCTGCATCCATGAAAAGGATAATATCTCTTCTGGCAATAGCAGGCGTTATACTTGCCATACCGGCGAGCAACGCAGTAGATTTTGAGATAAGCGTGAATGACATGAGCGGAGACGTAAGCAACCCAGATATAGATATAACAAAGGTGTGGACAACCGTGGAGGGGGACAAACTTGTCTTCCATCTACAGGTGGCTGGTAATATAGACACAACATGCATCTATCAGGTTATGGCAGACAATGGACCGCAGGAAGTAGGAGCAATTTACAGCAATGGATATGCGGTTTTTTCCGGAACAACATCTGCGGGACAGCCGGAGGTGAGCATAAACGGGGATACGATAACAATTAAGATACCCTATGGAATGGTTTCTTCATGGAATGCCTTCGGCATAAAAGCTGTTACACATGACAATGGAGGAAATACCGACTGGGTGGTTTCCAGTGAGGAAGGCAATAATGGAGGAGATGAAGGAGGAGATAATAACGAAAATGTGAATCCAGGAGATGAAACCCCAACGGATAAGAGCATAGATGTGAAGATAACCAATGTGGAGTATTCCATAGAAAAGAGCGATGGAGGAACAAAGTGGCACACTTATATCCTTATAGAAGGCACAACCAGCGGCGTTGATCATGTGTCTCTCTCCTTCGTAACATATTACAAGAATGGAAGTTACGATGCCTCTGGATGGATGAAGGGACCTATGGAGTTGCCCGCAGGAAGCTTCATGGGCAACGAGATAACAAAATTCTTCTTCAATTCCACAGACGGCAAATGGAATAAGTGGAAACTGGAAATAGATGCAAAATACCCC
>CAZWEL010000084.1:0-3140 GCA_964632955.1 uncultured Thermoplasmatales archaeon
CATCCACTAACTTTTTTCCAATCCATTTTCATCCCCTCAGAAAAGTAGTTTTTATCTGTTATATAAGGATATCGATTTTTTTAAAAATTCTTCATGAAGGCAAAAATGAAATATCCCGCCCCCTTTATTTCTATGCCCATGAAGGTGAGAATAGCAGCAAAGCAGATAGAGAAAAAACTGGTGGAGTTTGCAAAAAAGATTGAGAAAAATCCAGAAATTCTGATTCCAGAATGCAGAGGGGAATGCAGGAAATGCTATTTTGAGAAGCTGAGAAAGGAGATAAAAAATCTGAGGAAGGATAATCTGGAAAGGATGGCAAACAAGAAGGGCTTTATTGCTGGGGTGGCTGCCACCATGCTGCTGGCGGAGCAGAAGATACCCTATGTTGCCCATATGAAAATAGGGGGAGAAAGCGTCTATTATGCAAAAAGAGGGAAAGCCAGAGAGGAGATTCTTGTAGGGATTCAGAACTGGGATAAACCCCATCTCAGAATGCTCGCCTACATGGATATTGCCAGAAAGAAAAAGATAAATCTTTTTTCTCTACCCGACAAGATTATATGTGGCGATGTTCCGGAAGAATTTCTCGATTTCCTTGAGGAAAAGTTTGGGTGCGGAAGGGAGGAATATATATCAATAAAATGGAGAGGGAGAGAGATAAAAGTATGCGGGAGAGCCAATTCCATTGCCCTGATGAAGCATTACTTTTACTATCCTGATTTCGAAAAGGAGGTGGAAATAGAGGTGAAGATGAAGATGCCAAAATGCATGAATGAATGTGATATATGCACCCTCAAGGAGGCGGAGCAGAAAGTTAAAA
Source organism: uncultured Thermoplasmatales archaeon (assembly GCA_964632955.1). Taxonomy (GTDB): domain Archaea; phylum Thermoplasmatota; class E2; order UBA202; family JdFR-43; genus JAGGZK01. The sequence goes on from CAZWEL010000084.1 coordinate 821, forward strand.
AGGAAAGGATGTATGTGGAGCATTATCTGAATGGAGAGCTATCGGATGAAAAATTCTTCAAAATGTATAGGGAAAAGTTCATGTGGTATGTAGAGAAAAACAGGGTGTTCATAGTTGCTGATAAATGCTTTGGAGACAATATGAAAAAATTCATTGAAGAGCTCAGCCCAAAGGAATGGGAAAAGGAGGCGATAGAGGCGATAGTTAGATATGAAGATAAAGCCATAATAATGGAGCAGCCCTCCTCCATAAAGCTTCTCCAGAAATATGATGTGAATGTTGATAAACTCAGGAGAGAATATTATGAGAAGAAAAGGGAAGTGTTGCTTGAGAAACTTCCCTCCATAGGCAAGGGAGAGATGGCAAATTTCATAGATAATCTGGCAAGGGCTCACAGGGCAGAGGGAAGGGAGGGAGTGATGAAAATTATAAAGGGGGCAGGAGGCAATGTAAAGAAAAAGGCAATTTCCTACGCCTTCCTTCTTGCTATAGGGGCAAGCGGGGAGGAATGGAAATACAGCAAAATGGAGAAGGAATTCGGAGAGCACCTCCTTCCCTATGTTAAAAAACTTATGGAGTCGGAGGGGGAGGAGTATAGAAAAGCAGGAGAGAGATTGCTGAGGGAGGTGGGATGATGGAGAAGAGTTGCGGCGCAGTAATTTTTCATGAAAAAAAATATCTTCTCCTCAAATATGGATGGGGGCATTGGGGATTCGTAAAGGGACATATTGAAGAAGGGGAGAGTGAAAAGGAAACACTTTTCAGAGAAGTGGAAGAGGAGGCAAATATAGGAAGGGAACATCTCCGAATCATTGATGGCTTCAAGGAAAAGATAAGTTATTTTTATACCAGAGATGGAAAAAGAATCTACAAGGAGGTGGTTTATTATCTTATGGAAAGTGATACCATGGATGTGAAACTATCATATGAGCACACCGCCTATGAATGGCTTGAATATGAGGAAGCAATGAAGAAGCTCACATATGAAAATGACAGGAATGTGCTCAAAAGGGCAGAGGATTTTCTGAGGAAACAAAAGTTCGAAGAATGAACTATAAAGTTCGATGATTGCTTGAGAGCATTTATATAAAAGCACATGCCTTTGAGAAAGGGGAGGGAGAAATGTCTCCCTCTTTTTTTGTGTTCATTCCCCTCCCCCTGCCTCCATTCATAGGAAAAAAGCCCAATAATATATATGCAAAATTTGATACAGAGTGTGTTTGCGAGGAATGATGCAGGCATGAAAGAATGCAGATTGCCATCAGACGTTTTTATTCTGCTGCCGTTTCTGATTCTTTTCCTTTTTCTTACCATTGTCCGCCCTGAGAAATTAATACGCTATCCTGACTTAGTTGACTGGAACACCCTGGCGGCGCTTGCCGGCCTCCTCATAATAACCACCTCTATAAAAGAAAGTGGATATTTCCGTGCCATTGCTGCAGAGATCCTGGAAAGAATGGGCGATGAGAGGAAACTGGCGATTTACCTTGTATTGCTTTCATGCCTTCTTTCATCCTTTCTCACAAATGATATTGCCCTCTTCATCATTGTTCCCCTCACCCTTTCCCTTCAGGAGATAATGAAGAAGGATGTGGGAAAACTGGTTATCTTTGAGGCCATGGCTGTCAATGTCGGCTCCCTCCTCACCCCCATAGGGAATCCGCAGAATCTGTTTCTATGGCATCACTGGGGTTTAACCTTTCTGGGGTTCATTGCTGAGATGCTTCCTCTCTTCCTTCTTCTTTTCATGCTTCTCCTTTTCTTCATCATGATGGCATTTCCCTCCAAAAGAATAGATTTCCACAGAGGGGAGGAAAGGAAATACAGCCGGAGAATGTTTTTTCTCTCCCTTCTTATCCTTGCAGCATATGTTTTCTCCCTCAGAATGGGATGGGAGTATTATGCCCTTGCTGCTGTAATCTTTATCTATCTCTCATTTTCCAGGAGAACATTTATTGAGATGGACTGGTTCCTTCTCCTTCTCCTTCTAATCATGTTCATTGACTTTCGACTACTCACGGAAATGGATGCCATTCACGCCATAATGAGTGGCATTGATACCGCAAACCCATCTGGAATATTCATTCTCTCCGCCTCCCTTTCCCAGATGATGAGCAATGTGCCAGCCAGCATATTTGTGGCGGAAATCTCCCATCAGTGGAAAGCCATCGCATATGGTGTAAATGTTGGAGGAAATGGCTTTGTCATCGCCTCCCTCGCCAACATCATAGCATTGAGGTTTGTGAAGGATGCAAAAATATGGCTCCAGTTCCATAAATACTCCATACCCTATTTTCTTATAAGCAGCGTGATGGCATAT
>CAZWEL010000085.1:0-3098 GCA_964632955.1 uncultured Thermoplasmatales archaeon
AAGCAATGGATGATGATGGAGGAGAAAGTGGAGAATACCACGAGGAAATAATGGTGATGAATAAAGCACCTGTTGCCCTATTTGAATTTTCATCCCAAGTTATCTCCCCACATGAAATTGTTAATTTCGATGCCTCATCATCTTATGACCCCGACGGTGCCATTATCGATTATATATGGGATTTTGGAGATGGAGGGACAGGACATGGAATGGAGATAAATCATTACTACACAAAAACAGGAACATATACAGTGATGCTCACTGTAATAGATGATGATAATTCAAATGCTTCTGCCACAGTATTAATAACAGTGACAGAGAGACCTATAGCAAACTTTAATTTTACCATAAACTCAAACATTGTCACTTTTGATGCTTCCTCAAGCTATGACCCCGATGGATTTATCATAAATTATACTTGGGACTTCGGAGATGGAAGCATAGGATATGGGAAGAAAATAGACCATTCCTATACCACGGATGGAATATACGATATAACCCTCAAAGTAATAGATAATCAGTCATGTGAAAACTCAACTATTAAACATCTTTCTTTGGATGTAACTCCTCCTAGCACTTCTCTAACTACTTTTCCTGCTATTCCAAATGGAATAAATGGCTGGTTCGTGAGTAAGGTTAAAATTCAAATACAATCGGCTGATAATTTTTCAGGAGTTAAAAGTATTTTCTATAAAATAAATAACGGAGTGTGGGAGGAATATTCTGCAGATTTTTATATCGAAAAAGATGGTATCTACACCATAATGTACTATGCGATAGACCAATATGACAATCATGAAGAAATTCATTATTCCGAAATAAAAATTGATTCCTCTGCACCTCACACAATTTTCACAACCTCAACAAATTCTAGTGATGAATGGTATAAAGGAACTGTCTCTATCTCTCTTGAGGCAACTGATAATGTATCTGGGATTGAAAAATTGTATTATCGTTTGGATGGAGGAGAGTATCAAGAATACGAAGGGGAAATAAATATAGAGAATGACGGGATACATATTTTAGAATATTTTGCAGCAGACAATGCGGGAAATCGAGAAGATCTTATCATCAAAAAAATAAAAATTGATTCTTCATCTCCAGTTATAACAATATTTCCTTCTGGAGGCGTGTATCTTTTTGGTAGAAAACTCATCTCTTCTGATGTTACAATTATAATAGGGAGCATAAACATAGAAGCAGACGTTTATGATACTACATCAGGGATAAAGGAGGTAAGATTTTATGTGGATGGAGAGTATAGAGGTAATGATTCTACCCCGCCCTACCAGTGGTTCTGGAATGATTTCTCCTTGGGATCTCATGTTATAAAAGTAGTGAGCTATGATAATGCAGGGAATAAGGCAACCAGAGAAGAAAATGTAATTTTCATAAATATGGGGGGCGGAAAGCATTAAATGTTCTTTATGATATACTCTCCTTTTCCCATACCCATTGAGCATCCTTCTTCAATTTGTATTCTTCCGTCTACACCATTGAATTCATAAAATATATCCTTTCCATATTCTTCGCATACCATATCATAACATGCTCTATCTATTGCCACTGCATCTTTTGATGCAAAAATGCCAATATCGTTCACCAGTGGCTTTCCTGCAAAGGAGCAGCAGTCACATCTCGGTGTTATATCCATCAGAAAATTCATGAAGGCAATCTTTTTTCCAAACCTTTCTATCACCGCCGCCGCAGCCATTGCCACTCTCTGCTGGAAATTCCTCCACATTTCTTCAGTAAGATAAAAGCATCCCTGTTCGCAGAGCACAGTACATGCTCCACATCCCTTGCATTTTTCATAATCAATTTTTATTTTTCCATTCTCCTCATAGATTGCATCGGCAGGGCAGAATTTAATGCATTCCAAGCAGAGAACACATTTTTCCCCATCATGCAATGGTTTACTCACCTCATGCTGCCATATCTTTCCCTCTTTACTGCAGCATCCCATACCAAGATTTTTTATTGCACCCCCAAAACCTGCCATCCCGTGCCCCTTGAAATGGCTTAGAACAATCATGGAATCTGCTTCATATATGGCTTTTGCCATGGCTATTTTCTCTCCGTTGAATTCCACCATCACCTCATCTTTTCCAATAAGTCCATCTGCTATTATAGTAGGACATCCCATGGAGGAAATGCTGAATCCATTTATGGCTGCAGTTTCAAGATAATCTATGGCATTTCCTCTATGTCCTCCATAGAGGGTTGTTGTATCTGTAAGGAAAGGTTTTCCTCCCTTTTCCTTCACAAAATCCACAACCTTTCTGACAAAAATTGGGCGAATGTAGCCAATGTTCCCCAGCTCTCCCATATGAAGTTTTATTGCCACAATATCGCCCCTCTCCACCACATTGATTCTCTCCATCAATTTTTTTATGGCGAGGTGGAGGGCATCTCTAGCATAAGAGATGGCAGCAGATTTGAAATACACAATTGCTTTCTCCTCCATGAGTATATATGTAAAAGAGTTTATAATTTCTTATCCATTGAAGAGACGATAATACCCAATTTTTGAGGAGAAAAGATGATGGGCAATAGCCATCTTCACCACAAAATCAAATTTCTTTCCGAGCAACCTCTTAATTATTTTTTCTGTGGAAAAGAACTCTTCAGCCACCCTTTTTGTTCCTTCATATAGTTGCTGAGGGGAAATAAGATTGGGTTTGTAAACCACGTGGTAGAAATCATATTTGCTCCAATCCCTAGTCATAATTCTTTCCTCCTCCTCCATTTTATGGAAAAGGGGAGTTCCCGGGAGGGGAGTTAGAATATTTGCCCCTATGGAATCCACGTCATATCTGGAAAGAAAATCGAGGGTATCATCAAATATTTCTGGCGAATCATCCTCGAATCCAAACACAAAGGAGCCAATGAGTGCCATCCCATACTCATTCACCTTTTTAACCACCCTTCCATATTCCCTAACCCTGTTGGATTTTTTTCTCACCATCTCCATTGATGCCTGAGATAAACTTTCAAAGCCAACAGCCCATGCCACACATCCAGCATCATAGGCGAGGGAAAGCAATTCATCATTTCTTGCAAGTACATTTGCATTTCCGAAACATGCAAATTTTTTT
>CAZWEL010000086.1:0-3087 GCA_964632955.1 uncultured Thermoplasmatales archaeon
TATTTTTTTCGAATTGTGATGGGGATATGAACCAAATCATTTCTCAAACATCCTCCTCAACTTTTCCACATCATACGTGTTTATGACATCCCCCTTTCTTGCCCAGCCACGCCTTGCCACGGCGGTGCCGAGTTCATAGAAACGAAGATGCTCCTTTGAGTGAGCATCTGTGCCTATGGAAAGCTTTACGCCATATTCCACAGCCATTTTTGTATGGACATCATTCAGATCAAGGCGCTCGGGATAGGCATTTATCTCCATGATTATTCCATTCTCTTTTGCCATTTCCATCACCCTCTCCATATCCACCTTTATGGGCTCCCTTTTCTGTATCACCCTGCAGGTGGGGTGGGCTATTATGTCCACATATTCATTTTCCATTGCCTTCAGGAGACGTGCTGTCATTTCCTTCTCCTCCATTCTGAAGGCGGAATGGATACTGGCAAGAACCACATCCACATTTTTCATCACTTCGTTGCTCACATCTATGCTCCCATCCTTCATTATGTTTGCTTCTATTCCATGGAAAACGTAGATATCATCATATTTTTCTCTCACCCTCTCTATCTCCCTCGCCTGCTCCGCAATCCTTTTCTCATCCATGCCTCCTGCTATTTTCAAACTTCCAACATGATCGGTTATGGCTATGAATTTGTGCCCCAGCTTTTTCGCCTCCTCCACCATTTCTTCAATGGTGTTGGCTCCATCGCTCCATTTGGTATGCATCTGTAGGTCACCCTTAACTTCATCATATTCAACAATTTTGGGCAATTTTTTCTCCAGAGCCGCCTCCACCTCTCCCCTATTCTCTCTCATCTCCGGTGGAATCCACTGCATTCCCAGTGCTTTGTATACTCCCTCCTCTTCCTCTCCTGCAATTTTTTTATCTCCTTCAAAAAGTCCATATTCATTCAGTTTGTAGCCCTTCCTTATGGCAATCTTTCTCAACTCAATATTATGCTCCTTGCTTCCCGTGAAATACTGGAGGGCTGAGCCAAAGCTATCTTCTTCTACAACCCTCAAGTCCACCTGCATTCCTCCATGAAGGCGGACTGATGATTTTGTATTTCCCTTTGCAAGAACCCTTTCCACTTCTTTCATATTGGTGAAGATATCCATTACCCTCTCCACGTTTTCTGCCACGGCAAGTATATCAACGTCTCCTATAGTTTCCTTCCTTCTCCTTATTGAACCAGCCATGCTTATTTTTTTTACATGGGGTTTAAGGACTTCAACAATTCTCTTTGCTTCTGGAAGGGCGTAGCCCAGAATGAAACGATGCTGCCTCCGCCTTGCAATATCTATTCCCTCCAGAATCTTCAATTCCGTTTTTTCTCCAAAACCCTTTAGTCGTCTTATCCTCTTCTCCTTTGCCACCTTCTCCAGATCATCGAGATTTTTCACTCCCAGTTTCTCATACAGCACCTTTATCATTTTCGGACCCAGACCCTCCACCTGCATCAATTCCTCTATATTCACAGGAATCTCATTTTTCAATTCCTCAAGCTTTTTCACCTTTCCTGTTTCCAAATATTCCTCTATCTTCTTTGCTATGTTCTTCCCCACTCCAGGTATGTCCTCCAGTTTTCCCTCTTTATATAAATCCTCTATATCAACTCCAAGCCCCTCTATATTTTGAGCCGCCTTTCTATAGGCGCGGGGTTTGAACTCTACGCCTTTAATTTCCAGCAAATCTGCGATCTGATAGAGTATGCGGGCAATTTCCTGATTTTTCATTGTTCAAAAACTGCAGAAAACATTAATATTTTTTTGCATTCTTCTCCCATCCTCTCTTTTTTACCACAAAATATTTATTTACAAATCTTTATCCATTCCTGATTAGAATGAGAAAGATAGATGCATTACTGGTGGGCGCAGCACTTTTGATGGTGTTATTCCTCAACACCTACTTCAATCTGACCTCTGGAGTGGCTATAAATGAAGGTGCAAAAAATCTGGAGGATAAATTTTATTTGGCAGGTCCTGACCCCTATTATAACATGCGCCTTCTGAATATTACCGTTCATACAGGAAGATTTCCCTATATGGGCGGAGCACATGGAGAGAATGATCCCTTACTGAATTATCCCCTAACTGGCTCGGGTCACAGGCCGCCTCTTTTCACCATGATAACTGCTACCTTTGGCAGTTTCCTTTCCCTTTTTATGGGAGAGGTGGATGGGCTTGGATATGCGATGCAGTTTCTTCCTGCCCTTTATGGAGCGATGCTTGTCATTCCAGTTTATCTCATCGCCTCCATGATTTTTGGCAGAAAGGCAGGTATATTGGCAGCATGGCTTATTCCCCTATTCCCCGTTCATCTTGCATCCGGTCATGGCTCATCGTATGCCCTTTACGACCATGATTCCTTTATTCTCATGCTTTCCTCTTTTGCTCTTGCTTTCCTCATAATGAGTTTGAAGGAGGAAAATAAGAACAAATCCATGTTGTATGCCCTTCTCTCTGGAATTTTTGTGGCGGCGGTGGGCATGACATGGGTCGCCTCCCAGTACATCTATGCCATAATAGCGGCTTTTGCCATTCTTCAGATGATTGTTGATATAGTCGCCAAGAAAATAAATTTGGAAATTGTGAGAAGTGTTCTTATTGCTCTATTTACGGGCTACATTGTTTCATTCCCGATATTATGGACAAAAGAGGGATTAACTTTAACTGTGCAACTTGTCATACCCCTAGGAATCGCCATATTCGCAATAATTTATCTTTATCTCGGGAAAAAGAACATACCATGGATTCTTTCCATTCCCGCGATATTTACTGCTGCAGGAGCGGCTCTTTCCTTCCTCTACCTCATAAGGAACTCCACTGCTCCATGGGCTAAGGGATTTGTGGCTGTGGCAAGAATATTTTTTGGAAAGGGCATTTATGGGAAGAAGGTTTCTCTCACCATCGCAGAGGCATCCACCTTTGATATAAGCAAGATAATGATGTCTTTTGGACCCGCTATTTTCCTACTTGGCTGGCTAGGATTTTTCCTCCTTCTCTATCGCTATTACAAAAAGGGATTCAAAAATTATTATATGGTTGTCATAGCATGGTTTGCCATTGAGGTGTGGCTTCTTTCCA
>CAZWEL010000087.1:0-3041 GCA_964632955.1 uncultured Thermoplasmatales archaeon
TCATCAAATCTGTTTTCAACGAGGCGGTCGAACATACCTCCCGTTTCCACGGCAACTATTTTATCTGCATTAACTTCAACAAAATTCAGCTTATCCTTCTCCACGTTATATGGTATGCTGTAGCCCGCATCACCGACATCATCTTGGCAGTGTATACGACGCTTTTCCCCCTTCCTTGTTCTCTCCTCTATGACTATGTCTCCTATGACACGTGCCCCATCCTCTTCCGGACGCAATTTGAAATCCTCTCTCATTCTTCCTGTTATTATTTCCAAATCTTCAGCCAGTTTATCCGATTCATCCTGGGCATTAAACTTTGCCTCCCCCCATCCCTCTGAAATATAGTACAGCTCCCTAAGCGTGGATGTCTTGCCTTCCTCAATCATCTTCCTGATGAAATCCATAACGTAGATGGTGCGCAGAAGCATGTACGCCCCTGGCAGAGAAACGGCTGATCTCGTTGTCTTCTGGCTACCGTATTTCCACACCCTGTAGCGGTCATCAAAAACTATGTTGGATTTTGTTCTGGAAGCAAGCGTTATGGACGGAATTTTACCCTTCTCCAGATCAGAATATATCTTTTCTGCTATTTTCCTTAAGTCATCCAGTGTGCTCATTTTTCACCCTCCCACTTCTCCGCTCCAACAACATTAACGGGGTCGATGCCAAGAACATATAAACTGTTCTCATCAAATATGCCGCCATTCTCTTTAAGTTTGAAGATAAACTCCGCTTTCTCAGATGGTTCAACCTCCACATTCCATTTTATTATTTTCTCCCTCACTTCCAGTGGTTCTGGGGAAACTTCTGCCACCATTTCCTTATTTGGAATCTCTGCATACAAAACAAATTTCTGCTTTTTATCCTTGTAATTCATCACCCTTATTCTGCTCTCCACCACGCCATCCTTCTTCACCACCTCATCATCTATCCACACAATGTTCATTATCTGAGTTATCACATCATCTATGGGAGGAACTGGCTTTCCAAGTATTTCCGCACATTTCCTAGCTATCTCCGGCAGTATCTTTGATATCAGCAAAAACTTGTTCTTCGCCTTCTCTTTTTTCACCTTCTTGGAAAGATGCGTTTTAAGGCGGCGGGCGCACTGCTGGAGCGAGAGTTTTATCTCCTTTTCTATTTCCTCCACGCCTGCTATCGCCTCCTTTGATTCAGAGGTGAAGGGTATATTCACAGAGGCAACATGAACAAGTATAATGGCGGGTCCATAGGGAATACCTTTGCCCCCTTTCTGTTCCAGCCCGTAGCGGCGCCAGTCCATGTTCTTTATTGCCTCAGTTATAACGCATCCTCCCTCCTGATAAAGGAGGGGAACGCGATTTGCAAATCTCAATATCTCCACCCTCTCCTCTTTCGGCAGATTTCCGCCATAAACAATCCCTGTCTCTACCATGAAAGGAGTGCCTGCAAAAACCTTCGGTTGTCTTGTATCTGTAGAAATAAACTCCGGTGAAAGCTGCATCGTTTCCTTTCTCAACCCCCTCTTTATCAACACCTCCCCTATGGGAGAAAGACAGTCGGTGGGAGGCGCCATTAACTTAATGCCTTTAAATGCCTCCAGTATCGCCTTCGCCTCCTCAAGCGTTATTTTATGGGGATGTCTTCCCTCCTCCACCCCTGCTTTTTTTACAACCTCCCTTGCCTTACTGGGGCTTACAGAGGAAAATTCTGTGGCAAGGAAGGAAGTTATCTTTTTCGCCTTCGTTTCTTTCAGCATTTTTAGCAGGGTGCCCAGTTCTATTCCATAGGGATGTGGTTTTATTTCCCTCGGCTGAGGAGGTATCTCTTCCGTAACCCTCTCAAAAACAATTTCATTTCCATCCGGCTCTATGAAAACTATATGGGCATGTGGATTCACAATGGCGGTGCCGCGGAGATACTCATATACCGATTGCTTCCTGTTCTTGACATATTTGCCCCTCACAAATAACTCTATTCTCGTCCCGCTTTTTTTGTCCCAGTGAATCATCTCCTCTTTTATTATTCTCGGATAATTTTTCTTTGTATCTATTATCAACTCCACCCTATGGGCAGGGAAACCCTCCCCTATCTTTGATGTAATTACCGCTGCCTTTCCCGTAGTGAGTTGAGAGTAAAGCACCGCCGCTGAAATGCCTATACCCTGCTGCCCTCTGGACTGCTTAAGACTATGGAAGCGAGAGCCATACAAAAGGCGGCCAAAAACGTGGGGAATCTGACTTTTCACTATACCTGGTCCATTGTCTTCCACCACAATCATATATTCATCCTTCTCCACTTCCCTAATTTCTACCGTTATATCTGGAAGAACACCCGCCTCCTCGCATGCATCTAAAGCATTATCAACCGCTTCTTTAACGCATGTTATTAAAGCCCTGTTCAAACTATCAAAACCTAATATTTGCTTATTTTTTTCAAAGAATTCAGCCACAGAAATTTCCTTCTGCTTTCTGGCAAGTTCCTCTGCAATGGGCATTTTGTTCAATAATCACCCACCCCATATAGATTTTTCTATTTTCTCCTGTAAAACCATATTGCAACAATGGCGACAACAACACCGGCAATGATTCCAACCATGATAAGAGGATTGAAGCCGCCGCCTTCGCCTGGAGTAACGTTATTCACCATTATCTTTATTGAAACCGTGTCACCATATTCCTTACCATCATAAGCTCTTGCATATATGACATGCTCTCCGTTGCTCAGTTTAGAGGTATCAATAGAATAATTCCAAGATGTTGCTCCAGTAACAGTATTCCATTTTCCCCCATCTATTCTGATTTCCACAGTTATGCCATCATTATCTTCATCCTGGGCAGTCCCCTTTATAATTATCATACCGGAAACGGTGCTTCCATTTTTTGGAGAAACAATGCTCACAACAGGTGGATGATTTTCCGTATTAACCACCACTACCTCTATTATCGCCTCTTGAGAATACTCCTTTCCATCGAAAGCTCTTGCATGTATGGTATGCTCTCCATTCTCGACCGTTGTAGTATTCCATTCATAACTCCATGAAGTTGTTCCATTTGCCATTA
>CAZWEL010000088.1:0-2985 GCA_964632955.1 uncultured Thermoplasmatales archaeon
TGAACGAACCCTTTCTGAGGGCATTGCCCTATGATGAAGATCTTGAGTGCTGAGATAGAACATTCTTCAGTTGCATTATAAGATTAACTGGCTCGGCATCTATACCACGCCTTTCCGCCATATAAATGCTTGCCATATCCCCAACATGCATGTGGTATATGGCTCTTGAAAATCTGCTTTTTCCAGGAGCATATAACTCAATGACTCTTGCTTTCTCTTCATATTCCTCTCTCATGAAATCAAATCTTGCTTTGATTCTGTCCATTTCCTCCTTCTCCCTCAAAAATATGCACGTTATATTATCTCCACCTCCCTCCCATGCCTCCAGTTCGTTATGGTTGCATTCCGGGAGCACGAAATCAAAGGCGTGCATTTTGGCATTCTCATTAAACTGCTGTCTCCACCTCCTTGCTATGCTTCCCATTACTCCATAGCCATATATCACGGGAATGCCCTTTATGCCGCCGCCAACCTCCTTTGCAATCTCCTCAATCCTGTCCCTGTTGCTTTCCATTAGATACACCACCTCATCAAAATCCAAATCCATTATTCCCAGATTTGAGAGAAGTTTAGCCATTGGAAAGAGAAGATATGCTATCGCCGCCCTGGGCTGCATGCCAGATGGTATTTTTATCACATTCTTCGCCATGCTTCCAAGTTTGCCACCAGTGGTTATAACCACATGAGGACATTTTTCTCTCGCAAGGGAAAAGCAGGAAATCGTTTCCTCTGTATTACCACTATAGCTCACCGCAATGAAAAGTGTGTCCTCGTCAATAAACGAAGGGGGTTTGTAGTCTCTCACAACATGAAATGGGATGCTGGAAAAATGGGAAAGGATGTCGGCAGAGATGGCAGAGCCGCCCATTCCCGCCACCACCACATTTTTTATTTTCTCTCTTTCAATTTCAAAATTAAATTCGATGCCCAATGCCTCCTTCACCTGCTCCGGAAATTTTCTCACCACATCAAGCATTGGAATAAAGATTGATTTTGTATTTATTTATTCCTGTTTTATGCTATCTTACCACAGCCATCTCGTCGTATCCAAAGGCATCGAAGGCGAATTTCCATTCCTGATAAACCTTCTCCCTCACCTCCTCCTTCATTTCATATGAATCCGGCTTGTAATCGGCGTATTTCTCCACAAATTTTCTGAAATAGGGCTCCGCCTCCCTGAAATCTCCTATGCTTAGCTCGTCATATATAACCTCAAGATTTTTCAAGGGGCCGGTGTAGAAGGTTTCATAACTTATCTCCAGGAGATTGCCCTCGGGTATCATATGCCTTTCCCTTAAATATTTCTTATAGGTTTCTCGATAAAAATTAAGAATATTTCTGTCCAGCTCTTCCATATCTATGTGCTGGAAGGAAAATATGGGCAGAATTTTTTTATAAAGCTTCCAGGTGGATAGATAAACGCGGTAGGGGTTGCGATAGATATGAAGGAATTTTGCATCTGGAAATATCTCCAGCAACTCCTTTATTCTGCCTGTATTCACAGGGCTTTTGAGTAAAATGGTTTTCCCATCATGCTTGTAGGCAATCTTTTTGAGCAATCTTATGTAGGCGTTCCTCCATTTCTGCTTCTCTCTTTCATCTATCCCATCAAAAAGGACATATTTTCTGAAATAGTAATCCCATTTCTTGGGGAAGTACCATGCATGGTAGAAGGATTGCATGCCCATGTTGGCAATGGCGTATTCCTCCTCATAGGGCAAACCAGCATGCATCTCCAGATCATCCATGGGTCTCTTATTCGGCAACCTTTTCTTCACCATCTCGCCAAATAGCCTTTCACTTCCAAGAAAGACCTCCGGAGCCAAAGTTTCGAGGGTGGAAACATAAGCCAGATTCCTATCCTGTCCCATCAGATAATGCAAGAAGGTTGTTCCACTTCGAAAATGTCCTATGATGAAAAGCGTTTTGGGAATATCAACATCTTCCAGCTTTTTGTTGAATTTTATGGCTTCATACCATCTGAAGGGGGAAAGCAGGGCGGTCATCATAGCCACATATATAGCCCTTGGGATAAGGAGAGGGGATATTTTAAAGCGATTCTGGATGAGAAGTTTCATGAAGTTGGAAAAATTCGAGCCGGCGAGAGGTTGCTGTGTTAGATTCATATAGTCCTTTCCTGCATATTTAAACTTCATGCAAGTGTAACGCATTCTTGCTTTAAAATTTTTATATCGCCACCTGTTTATCCTCATGAAATTCTGGGATGAAAAAATAGAGACGATGCCTCTGGCGGATTTGAAGGAGCTGCAGCTCAAAAGATTGAAGAAAGTTGTGAAGATGGCTTATGAGAAAAATGAGGCATATCACAAAAAATTTAAGGAAGCGGGAGTAAAACCAGAGGACATAAAAACACTGGACGACTTGGCGAAAATACCCTTTCTCACAAAAGATGAGCTGAGACATTACTATCCGTTTGGAATGTTATGCGTTGAAATGGATGATGTGGTGGAGATTCATGCCTCTTCAGGAACAACAGGAAAGCCTGTGGTGGGAACATATACCAAAAATGATCTAGAGATATGGGCGGATGTGATGGCTCGCTCCCTGTGGGCTAATGGGCTTAGGAAGAGTGACGTCATGCAAAATGCCTATGGATATGGACTATTCACAGGAGCCCATGGCTTTGAGAAGGGAGCACAGAAAATAGGGGCTACAGTTGTTCCCACGAGCTCCGGCAACACAAAAAGGCAGATAGCCATAATGAAGGATTTCGGCACCACTGCGCTGGCTGCAACGCCCTCCTACTCCCTTTATATTGCAGAGGTGGCGGAAAGCATGGGATATGATTTGAAGGAGGATTTTAAACTCCGCCTTGGATTGTTCGGGGCGGAGGCGTGGAGCGATGAGATGAGGAGGAAGATTGAGGAGAGGTGGGGCATAGTCGCCCATGAGCATTATGGTTTAACGGAGATAATAGGACCGGGCGTTGTAACAGAATGCGAGGAGAAGCACCTCCACATCAAT
>CAZWEL010000089.1:0-2952 GCA_964632955.1 uncultured Thermoplasmatales archaeon
TGGGCGCATCCCTGCTGAATGGACATTTCTCCTTCACATCCTCAAGATTATTTATTGATGCATAATTCATGCATTCTTTATCGGTGAGGTAAAAGAGGGGCTTTATCTTTGCCACCATGTTATACTCCTTCCTCCCTTCCAGATATGGTTTGTTGCCCCTGAAATTCATTATGTTGGCATTGGCAAAGTTATTTATCGCAAAGGTGACGATATCGCTTAAATTATGCCCTGTAGCCACATAGTGGCAACTATTCTCATGGGCAAATCTGTTCATTAAATATCGCTTCACAGTACCGCAAACACTGCATGGTTTTTCATGCTCCTCCAGAAAAATTCCATAATCTGCGACATTTATTTCCTGCAGGGAATAGCCCAGTTCATCGCATATCTTCTCACACGCCTTTTTTGATGCTTTCGAGTAGGAGGGAATGCCAAGGTTGATGAAAAATGGGAGCAAATCCATCTTGAGGGAATGAAGGGAATGAAACATTGCAAGAGAATCCTTTCCTCCCGATAATGCCACTGCTATTCTCCCCTTTATATGAAATTTATCAACTACGCTTCTCACCCTCCCCTGAAAATAGAGGTTGAAATGCTTTTCGCAATAATTTTTGCCATAGGATTGGAACATGGCATCATTCTCGCAATAATCGCATTTCATGAAATCTAAAGATTTATCTATTAGTTATATATTCCTTTTGTGGTGCTAAGATGAAGGAGATGGCTGAAGTTAGAGAGCTTAAGGTGAATCGCTATATGATTATAGACGATGAACCATGTAAGATTGTGAGCATAACCACCTCCAAGCCAGGGAAGCATGGTGAGGCAAAGGCAAGGATAGAGGCAATAGGCGTTTTTGATAATCAGAAAAGAAGTGTTATATTTCCCGTTCGCCATAAAGTGGCGGTACCCATAATAGACAAAAGGCAGGCACAGGTTATCTCCCTCATGGGCAACAAGGCGCAGCTGATGGACCTGGAAACATATGAGACCTTCGAGATGGAGGTGCCGGAGGAATTCATGGATAAAATTCAGGAGGGAAAAGATATAGAATACATTCAGGCACTGGGCAGAAGAAAAATAATGAGAGTATGAAATTTGCCGATGCTGGAGAAGATTATCCTAAAGCCCGTTTTGTGATTTTTGGCATCCCCCACGAAGACAGAGAGATGTCCTTCAGGGCTGGGGCAAGATTGGCGCCCAATGCTATAAGAGATGCAAGTTATAACTATGAGAGCTATCATTTCTCCAGTGGGATGGAGCTTTCAGAGGCAAAGATACATGATGCAGGAAACTTTGAACTGGAAAATGGAGTTGAGTTCATTAGAAGAGTTGTTGAAGATGGGAAAATGCCGATAGCGATAGGGGGCGCACATTCCATCACTCCTCCCCTTGTATCCTCCATAAAGGGGGATTTTGGTGTCGTCATACTGGATGCCCATATGGATTTCCGTAAAAGTTATCTTGGCTCTCCGGCAAGCCATGCATGCACAGCGAGAAGGATTTTTGAGATGCTTGGGGAGGATAGAGTCGTTTCAGCAGGAATAAGGAGCGTGTCAAAGGAAGAAATGGAGGAGGCAGAAAAATATGGCTTCATTTATTATGGTATGAATTCCATAAAAAATCTGGAGGAAAAAATCCCCTTTGAAAAAATCTATCTCAGCATAGATATGGATGTTTTTGATCCATCAATAGCACCTGGAGTGAGTAACCCTGAACCCTTTGGAGCAGGATACGAGGTATTTGATTTTCTGAAGGCAATTTCATCCAGAATCATCGCCATGGATGTGGTGGAAGTATGCCCTCCATATGATGATGGCAGCGCCGCCCTGCTTGCCGCCGCCACCATGCGGGAGGTTATTGCCTGGAAGGCAAGGCAGCATTAGCATACAGGAATTCTTCCGGCGTAGTAAACATTTTTTCCGTCAAATTTCAATCTTGCTGCCATCACTCCAAGCCCCCTTTCCATGCCTTCTATTATAAGGGAGGCAAATTCTGGGTCAATTTCTTTGTTGGGAGAAAATCTTTCTGCATTTCTCATCACAAGGAAGAGTATGTAGGCGAGATAGCCGTCATCCATGGAATTCATGAGTTCAATTATATGCCTTCTTCCCCTTTCCGTAGGAGCATCTGGAAAAAGAGCAATGCCATTTCTTGCAAGAGTGCATCCTTTTACTTCCAGCAAAGCATGCCTCTTATTCACAAGGAGAAAATCTATCCTACTTTTCCCATATCTGTATTCCCTCCTGCCAACCCTGAAGATAGAGAGTTCATCAAGGAGGTGATTTTCAATAATATGCTCGGCAAAGATAGAATGATATCCTGAATGGATGAACACCCATTCTTTTTCCATCCTTGCTGCAATCACATCATATTTTGTTTTTCTCCTGCCATCCCTTTCCAACAGGAGAATCTCTCTTTTCCGTGAAAAAATATCGGGGAGGCAGCCCGGATCATGGAGATGGCACTGCATTATTTTTCCTTCCAGATTTGCTTCAATGAGAAACCTATTTAACCGTCTAACAAAAACGGCAGGAATAAGAGGGTGAGCAAAGGAATAAATCAGCAAGAGCTGTGTTCTATGGCATTATTCGGGCATGATTCAACGCAGGCGCAGCATTCAATGCAGTCATCCACATTGTTCGCCACCGCCTTTCCATCCTGCAATTCATATATATCGACGGGGCAGACTTCTACACACTTGGCAGCGCCATCACACTTATCATAATCAATCTTTATGACCATGTCCCCGCTTGTTGATTTAAATTCTTTTATCATGTTTTTGATATGGACAAAATGTTTATAAAGTTTATTCACAGCATTCTTATCCCTTCTCAGAAAAAAATTAATACATGCTACCCTATCATCCCTCATGATTCCACGCACCGCCTACGATTGGGCAATTACTGTATTCTCTCCGGACGGCAGATTATTCCAGGTGGAGTATGCAAG
>CAZWEL010000090.1:0-1172 GCA_964632955.1 uncultured Thermoplasmatales archaeon
CCGTTGATGCCACCAGAGTCATCATCGAACGGTAATAGAATTTTGGTATATAAAAATTTACATTTTATTTATTTATTTTAACATCCATACAAATCGGTTGTGCAAATGGAATACATAATCGCCAATTAATTAACATTTTCTCATTTATATGATGGTATAAGATGGCTTCCATCACAACTTTTTGCCCTGAATTTATATCCCTCTCTGCATGTAGCGAAGGAAATGCCCGCCTCCCTGCATGCCTCCTCCACCCTGCCAAGCAGTTCAAATCTTATCTTCTGGGGGAGATAGAAGGTGTTTCCATGCCTTTCCCATTCATATTTTTTCACATCCATGATGGAAGCAATTCTCTTCATGGAATCATTTCTCGGCTTTATGGTGGATGAAACAACATGCCCCACATAGGGCGATACCTCCTCCACTATTTTCTCAATCTCACCATCATTTATTCCCGGAATGATGGGGTCAAGGCGGACGGAGCATGGTATCCCAGCCCTGCTGAGTTTTTTCAACGCCTCTATTCTTTTAGACGGCAGAGGAGCATTTGGTTCCATTTTCACAGCCATTTCATCCCTCAATGTGGTTATGGTGATGCTCACACTAGCCCTCATCTCTGCAATAATATCCTTATCTCTTGCCACCATATCTGACTTCGTTATTATGAGCAAGGGCACGTCTCTTTCCTTAAAAATCTGCAGACATTTTCTTGTTGCCTTCAACTCCTTCTCCTCTGGCGTATAGGGGTCGCTGCTGTTGGACATGCTTATATACGTATCAACCTTGGAAATTTCCCTCTTTAATCTCCGAAATAGATCCTTTTTCAACCTCGCATGAAAGGCATTTGGTATGTAGGAAGTTATATAGCAATAAAGGCAAGCATGAGAACATCCTGTATATGGGCTGAAGGAATATTTTTTTGGGCATGTGCACATGCTGCTCTTCCATGGATCAAAGGGGGTTATGAGCACATTCATAATGCCTATCTAATAAAAATTGGTTTCTGAAAAATTTATCAGCAGAGCACATATGAATTACATATGAAAGATTTTTAAACAGAAAAGAGTTCATTAGTGAGGCGTGAGGAAAATGGAAAAGGGAGGAAATAATTCTTACAATTTCCACCCTTTCCCTGGTATGGCCCCTTGTTTTTGTTATCACGGCAATACCTGTCG
>CAZWEL010000090.1:1272-2915 GCA_964632955.1 uncultured Thermoplasmatales archaeon
TCCACCCTTTCCCTGGTATGGCCCCTTGTTTTTGTTATCACGGCAATACCTGTCGGCATATTCATAGATAAAAAAGGATTCAAAAAAAGTGTTGGAGTAGGGGTGGTGATAATGGCGATTTTCTCCATTGCAAGAGTTTTCTCCACATATCCCTCCCCCAACTTCACTCTCCTTCTTATATCCCAAACAGGTTGCTCCTTTTCCCAGGCATTCATATTTGGGAGCATAACAAAAATGACGGTTTCATGGTTTCCAGAAAACGAGCAGGGTATTGCAGATGGTCTTGCCACAATAGGTTTATTCCTTGGCATGATGCTCGCCCTTGTTCTCACCCCTTATTTCTTCACCTCCTTCGGGTTGCAAGGAGTGCTTTCCATATACGCCATAATAAGCTGTTTCATCGCCGCCCTTTTCCTCCTGCTGGCAAGAGAAAATGAAGGGAAGGTGGTGGAGGAAATCGCATTCACTCTTAAAGATTTATGGAATCTTTCAAAACTGAAAAACTTCTCTATTCTTGAATACGGCTTCTTTGCAGGGGTGGGCGGCTTCACCGCCATAATGACATGGCTTGAAGAAATTCTCCATGAACTCCATAATCTCAGCATAGAGAACGCGGGGCTGGCGGGCGGCGCCCTGATAATCGGAGGGATAGTGGGTGCTATAGTCATACCTGCTCTTTCAGACAAGGCAGGAAGGATAAAGCCATTTGTTATCTTCAATCTTTTCATGGGGGCGATGATGCTATCCCTGCTGGGATTTGTGGAGAGATTCGCCATCATTGTAGCCATATGCTTCACCATGGGCTTTTTCCTCATGTCCATCCTTCCTCTTGTTCTTGAGCTATCCGGCAGAATAGCAGGGAGAGGAATGGAGGGAAGAGCATCTTCCATGCTCTGGTTTTATTCCCAAGTAGGTTCGATAATACTCATTGCAATCATAGAACCACTGAAAAAGATTGGGGGGAGCTATGTTCATCCATTGACTTTCATTTCCATTCTATGGCTTATTGCCCTTCTCCTCTTCCTTATGATAAAGGAAGGAGAGATAAAAAATCACACATCATAGCCCCATCTGTCAATGGTATATCTCCAGTATTTGTATATCTTCTCCTTTAACTCCTCATCAAATGTGTAGGAATGGGGCTTTATCTTTTTCTGCTCTGCTATATAATTTTTGAATATGGTTTTATGCTCCTCAAACCCTGGAAGAGAAAGTTCTTTATGAACTCTCTCCGTTTCTTTTAATGGCTCTGCTATGAAATCCTCGTATCTCACTTCAACAAGATTTCCCTCCGGAATGAGTTTCTTCTCCTCAAAATATTTCCTGAACATTTGAAGATATAACTTCACCATTTCTGCCTCTATCACCTCGTCATCCTTTGGCTTCTGCACGCAGTATAATGACATTTCCGCCTCTATATCTCTCTTCATGGAGAGAAAAACATGGTAGGGATTGCGATATATGTGAATGAATTTTGCATCGGGGAACATCTCCAGCAGCAATTTTATTCTCCCGGTATTGGCAGGATTTTTGAGCAACAGATGCTTCCCAGGATGAAGAAATAAGATTTTTTTGAGATAGTAAAGATAAACATTCTTCCATTCATCTATTGCCCTCTGCGGCACATCCTCCATGCAGACAAA
>CAZWEL010000091.1:0-2801 GCA_964632955.1 uncultured Thermoplasmatales archaeon
GAAAGAAACAGACGATATACTTCTTTAGTTCGAGGAAACCCAAGAGTGGTAAGCCGTGCGAGATGCCCAAGGGCTACAAAGTCGTGGAGAACCCGAGAACAGGTTTGCCATTCTTGAAGAAAAAGTAAACTCTCTCCCCCTCTTTTATTTATTTTTCTATAAAATAAAATTTTATTCTATGACGTCGTCAAACTTTCCAGAGCACTCATTATGCTCCATATCGCTGTTCTTCCATGCGTTGGTATGTTTGGATCATTCAAAAGTTCATCAAGCATTGAAATTACAGATGCTACCTTTACATCCAGTGTTCCTTCTCCATCCATCAATATTTCCTTTGCTTCCTTTGCCCCCCTTCTTATATTTCTGGGCACAGATACATCATTTGCTAGTTCCTCAAGCATGCTGTATATGGCTTCCAGATTTTTATCTTTCATCTTCTCACCCCAAAAACCTACTTATGTAATGGACGGGGTATAAAAAATTTTTCTACGATTTTGCATCACCCTCTTTTCTATCAAGCCACCAGTTTATAATGGCTATACAATGGCTGGAGAGATATGATTTTTTACCGAGAGAAATTGCCTCTGCTCCATGACGATAAAGCATCTCCTTCTCCTCTTCCTCCATATCAATATGGTCTCCGAGAAAAAAGAAGGGATTTTCCTTTAATTCTATTTTATCAATATCTTCTCCTTCCTCATCAAGAACGTAAAAGGATTTGTTCTCATTTTCTTTCAACATCTCCTCAAAATTCTTTCTGCTGACAAATATGCCGGGTGTGCTTTCCACCTCCATGTTATCCTCCATCCTCTCCAATGCCTTCTTTATGAATATGGCAATATTCCTTTCATCTGGTGAAACTTTCTTCAATTTCTCTCCTTCAATTCTTATATAAACTGGAGGAGATGGCTCTCCATGGAGGATTGTATGAAAAACAACATCTTTTCTTATATTATGAGAAAGCCAGAAGGCAGCATTGATGCATCTCGCCAGCACATCCAGCCGCCCTGCTGAGCCGGGCAAATCCTTGAGATTTATCTCCGGTGATGTCTTTGCATGGGATTTCACATAGAAATGTCTATAGGTAATCATCTGGATTTAACTTCATGGGCAACTCCGGCTTGCGGAAGTTTTCCCTTTCCTTGTCCCAGGGTATGGTTAAATCGAAGCCAATTTTTGTTGTTTCTCTTGTTGCTGGATCTGCTGAAGGATCGAGAGAGGAGCCCTTCTCCTTCTTTATCACCATATCCCTATCTCCCTGAAAGCGTGTAGCCATTGCCCATTCTATTTGTTGCCAATCGTGAATATCTATATCATCATCAACCACAAAAACATGCTTCATGGATTTGTGGCCACGAAAAGCAGCTTCTATGGCTTTCTTTCCATCATCGGGGTTGTGCTTTTTAATGCTCACCGCACCATGCAACCAGGAGCATCCTCCGGGGGTGATATAGACATCCTTGACATCACATACCTTGCCCACTTCATAGAAGATAGTCGGTTCCTTTGGTGTGCCCATAAGTGTTTTATGTTCCAAGCCTCCTGGGAGAAGAGCATGATAAATGGCGTTTTCCTTTGCATAAATCTTCTTTATCCTTGCCACCCTCTGCTCTCTCACTATGTCGAAGGTTTCTGTTAGATCAAGGAAGGGTCCCTCCTTATGCATCTCATCTGTCATCTCAGCAATCATCACTATCTCCGCTTCGGGAACAACATGACCTTCTATTTCCACAAGAGGTGTTGGAAAGAGAGCATTGGCTATTGCCAGTTCATTTACATCTGTTGACATTGAAACGGCAGATGCTATTGCTACTGAAACGGGATTGCCAATGCATATGGCAAACTCTTTGTTTCCTCTCTCCAGATATTTGTGAAAATCTCTTGGAAGAATTCTCATAACAACCCTGTCCACATCAACAACCATCATTCTATGGTAAGAGGCATTTAGTCCATACTCCTCATCTCTGGCAACTACCACGGCAGAGGAGATATACTTCCCCCCATCCTGCGGGTAATGGAGAAGGATGGGGATATCATTCAGATTGTTTAGCATTCTGTAGCCATCTGCCTTTTTTATTTCCGGCTCCACAGGATTGTTGATGGCATCATACATTTTTTTGATTAACTCCTCTGCCCTTATGCCCAGCCCCTCTGCCACCAGATTTCGGGTGCTCATAACATTGGCGGCGACAGGCATTTCATGGCCCTTCACATTTTCAAAAAGAAGGGGTTTTCCGTCAAGCATTTTCATGAGGGTGGCAACTTCATATTCCGTGTCCACTTCTTTCTTAATTCTCACCAGAAGACCCCTGCTGTCCAGATGATTTATAAAATCCCTGAAGTTCATGAAATGAAATGTGCAACAAGTTATAATTTTTATCCATCTCTCTATAAAAAACCTCAGATTTTCCATCAAATTTCAACCAATTCATTTATATAATGGATATCATTTCACCCTTGATGGCAGAGCGGAAAAAGAAGAAGACAGTGAAGAATTGGTACTCACTGCTTGCTCCATCCATGTTCGGGAAGGCAAAGATAGCAGAGACACCAGCAGATGACCCTGAGAAAGTCATCGGGAGAGTTGTTGAAGTGTCAATGCAGGAGATCACCGGCGACTTTGCCAAAGCCCATATAAAATTGCTCTTCAAGGTGGTAGATGTAAGCGGCTTAGAGGCGCGCACCGCCTTTGTGGGTCATACTAGTACCACAGACTACATAAAAAGAATGGCGAGAAGACACAAATCAAAGATAGATGGAGTTTTTGATGTAACCACCAAGGATGGGATGAGGATAAGGGT
>CAZWEL010000092.1:0-2756 GCA_964632955.1 uncultured Thermoplasmatales archaeon
GTTTAAATAACAAAAAATATATACTCCAGAAAAATTAAACCTGAAATGAAAAAGATTTTGGCATTCATTGTAATCTTAATACTTCTGGTTCCTCAGAACCATTCTACTCCATCTGGAAATGATATTAAAATTCCTTCCCAGGAAGATGTGAAATCTTTTATTTTTGCTCTTAATGAAAAACTGCAGAATTTCCGTTTCCAGAAAAAAACAAATATTATGGAGGACTTGCTCATCTACACGGGGAATGAGGGTTATCTCACAAATGGGAGCAATGCTCTGAAGGATGCGGTTATAGCTCTCTACAATGCCCTAAATGTATCTTATAGCACAGGGGATGTTGAGATATTTGCGAGCAAAATAAACCTTTCAATGGATGCCAAATATGCCATTGCTCTTCTGATTTTTTCCTATGTGGATGTTCTGAATGCAGTAACAAGGGAGGAAGAACTGGAGAAAATAGCATCCACTGTGGCAAATGCAAAGAGAGCGGCATATGTCCTGGAAAGCATATCTCTGAATAGAAGCATATATGATGAATATCATGTAATATGTATGGGGGATGCCACCAGACAGGTTTTTGATGGAGATTATTCCTTTATAATAGATTTTGGTGGCGATGACATATATGCTGAAAGAAATGACTCCTTCATTCTTGACATGAGAGGAAATGATTCTTACAACAATCAATCATCATTAGATAAGGCGAATCTTATTTTTGATATAGATGGAAATGATATTTACAGAAACACTCCCTATTCCAATGGAGGGATATCTCTTCTTTATGAGGTGAGGGGAAACGATAAATATCTCCAGCATTCATGCGTTTCTTTCAATAACAGCATCTGTTTCATGATAGATATGGAGGGCAACGATGTATATCAGGGAAATAACAGAACTCAGTGCTATACGGAAGATAGTATTTCCCTTCTTCTTGACATAAAGGGAGATGACATATATACAGCTGCTTCCTATTCCCAGGCGTCCGTCAAAGGCGGGATCGCCATCCTTGGAGATTTATATGGAAATGATGCATATTTTGCATCCGATTATTCCCAAGCATTTGCCACGGGTCTTGTGGGCGACGGAGTGGCAATATTATTCAACATGGATGGAAATGATGATTATAAGGCAGAGAACTATTCACAGGGTTATGCAGAGAATGGCGGAGTAGCTCTTCTTCTTGATATCCTGGGGCAGGATTCCTATGATGGAGGAAGATATTCGCAGGCGGTATCATGGTTTGGAATTGCCGCCCTGCTGGATGCGGAAAGTAAAAATGTTTTTAAAAGCGATGCTTACAGCAGAGGATATAAATTCATGGGTGAATCCTTTTTCCTAAATAACTTCAACTTCGACAGAGGATATGAAATTGTAAATCTTCTTGATAGATTAAATCTTGATATCGGGAAACTCCTTCTTTATTTCTTCCAGTGATTTTTCCACTATTGCAGAGGCGCTCCCCGCATATTTTCTTGCATCAAATAGATCTTCCAGCTCTTCCGCAGATATGTCTTCCAGTTTCTCCTTCAATATTTCCTTCAAATGCACTCCTTTTTCCATTGCTTCCATGGCACACTGCCTCATAAATTCATGAGCATCCTGTCTGCTCATCCCTCTCTCCACCAGTTTTATCATTATGGCTTCCGTGAAAACAAGACCTTTACTCAGCTCTATGTTCTCCTTCATTTTTTCTGCATTTACCTTAAGATTTGAAAAAACCTCGTTGCTTTTATAAATAATCCAGTCAGTTAGAATAAGGGCATGGGGGATTATAAATCTCTCCGATGAGGAATTGCATAAATCTCGCTCGTGCCACTGGATGGCATTTTCCCATGCAGGAAGAAGGCTGCTTCTTATAACCCGCGCAAGTCCGCAAATCTGCTCGCAGGTTATGGGATTTCTCTTGTGGGGCATGGTGGAGGAGCCAACCTGTTTTTTTCCGAAATATTCTTCCACCTCTCCTATCTCATTCCTCTGCAGATTCCTTATTTCTGTAGCGAATTTTTCCAGAGAAGTTGCCACATTGGCAAGGAAGGAGAAAAGGGCAATGTATCTATCTCTTCCAACAATCTGGGTGGCGGGCATTTCAGCCGTGAGATTTAGATTTTCCATCACCTTTTCCTGAATATCAAAGAATCTATCACCAAAGGCAGCCCCTGTACCCACCGCCCCAGCCATTTTTCCCACAGAAATTTCCTTTTTAACTTCTCTAAGGCGATGAATATGTCTTTTCACCTCCATGGCATATACACTCATTTTTAAACCAAAGGTGATGGGGAGGGCATGTTGTCCATGGGTTCTGCCAATCATTATGGTGTTTTTGTGTTCCAGTGCAAGTTTTGAAAGATTCTGCAAGAGAGCCATCAATTCCTTTTCGATGATATTCAATGCTTCCCTCATCTGGAGGGCATTGGCGGTATCCACTATATCATATGAGGTGGCACCCAGATGAACGTATTTTCCATATTTGCATTGCTCTGCCAGCGCCTTCACAATAGCCATTATATCATGCCTTATCTCCTTCTCAATTTCCTTCACTCTCTCCAGTTTCACATATTCAGGAGTTGCCTTCTTCTCTATCTCCTCTGCTGCCTCTTTAGGTATATTTCCCACGATTGCATGGGCTCTGGCGAGGGCTGCCTCCACTTTAAGGAGGGTGGCGAGGCGATTCTCCTCGCTGAAAATTTTTTTAATCTCATTCCTCCCATATCTGAAATCCAGGGGACAAATCATGTGATTAAATGGTTATGGATATA
>CAZWEL010000093.1:0-2744 GCA_964632955.1 uncultured Thermoplasmatales archaeon
AAAAGTGCCCGGACCGGGATTCGAACCCGGGTTCAGGGCTCTCCACAGCCCCTTTCTTTGGGGGTGAAGCACCTTTCTTTCTAAGAAAGAGGCTCCCGCAGGCCCCGAGGATATCCAGACTACCCCATCCGGGCTTATTTCATCAATTCCACCATTGCAATTTTTTCAAATAACAAATCAAAATAAAAAGATTTGTCTACTGTCCTCAGTTCATCCTCATCCACAAAATTCAGGAGTTTTTCCATTGTGGCTTCAAGAACGGAATTGTCTATAGAGAGTCCCATTTCCTTAACCATATTTCTCGCTTCATCTTCAGCCACATTGAAAAATACAAAGGCATATTCTCCTTCCTCCTTTGCCCCCATGAAATCTATGGCTTCCTTTATCTGCCTCTTTGCGGAGGCATAACGCATGAGTTCCATCCCAATGCTCCTGCTTTTATTTCTTCCCTCCTGAAATGCCCTCTTAGCATGTTCATATGCCACCTCCAGATGTTCCATTCCACATATCTTGCATGCATTCAGAATCTGCGCCTCAATTCCCCTCTCCTTCAGTTTATTTAATGCTTCCTCCACATTCAATTTTCCTTTAGCCCCTATAACTATCATCCTACCTGCTCCTTTATCTGCTTTGCTATCGCCATCCCTATGCCCGGAAGGGAGGCAAGCCGCTCTACGCTTGCTCTTCTCAACATATCTATGCTCCTGAATCCATTCCTGTACAAAATTCTTGCCCTCACCCTTCCTATTCCTCTGAGTGTAACCAGGTTGAGCAACTCTTCCCTGCATCCATACTTTACCCTCAACTTGAGTTTTGAAAGAAAGGAAACAGCATCAAAATTGAATAATCTTGCCAATTCCTGCATTGCATGTAACAACCACTCAGCCGTCTCCACCCTCGCATGTATATCGCCAGGACCCACCTGATATTTCACAATCATTTCATCCTCCTTCCTTTCATTTATCCAGTCTTCTAAAAGGGAGGCAGTTTTAACTTCTGAGAGGAAAAAGTCATAGTCTCCATTGTAGATAGAAGGAGGAGAAAGCAAAAATTTTTCCTCCTTTGCCTTTTCTTCCACCCATTCATCTTTCCTGCCAAGATAAAGACATCTCATGTCAGGAGTGGCACATATGGCGTGAAGATAGGAAAATTCATCACCTCTTTTTTCTTTCAACGCCTCTCTCATTATGAGAGCTGATAATGGGTCAATATATAGAGTCATTGTTTTGTAACCAAAAAGTGTGGCTCTCCATTTCTCTCCCTTGCTTTCTATGAATTCATTTCTTTCCAGAAAATCCAGTATTTCCCATAGTTTCTCCCTTGGTATAATGCCGAGAGTATGAACATAAAAGGTTTTGCGAAGAAATTCATTTATTTCATCCCATGAAATGGCAAAACCTGTTGCTATTATGGCAAGAAGGTGCATTCTTAATGCTGGCTCAGAAGCCAGTTTTGAAAAAACAGGTTCCACATCTGCCATGAGATAATCATTCCATAAACGCTCCTTCTCCATTTTATTCTTTGCAATTAATATTGCCTCCCCTTCTTCATCATATCCAGGTCTTCCAGCCCGCCCCATCATCTGCTTTATCTCCATTACGGGTATGGGCTGCATGTATCCTTCTGCCTGCGAATATCTCCATAAATTGTTTATTACCACCCTCCTGGCTGGCGTGTTCACTCCCGCCGCCAGGGTGGGGGTGGCAACTATGCATTTAATCATACCCTTTCGGAAATTGTCCTCAACATACTTTCTCATTCTGTTATCCAGTCCCGCATGATGAAATGCCACACCCTTTTCTATACATGCCGCCAGCCTTTTCGCCACCATGTTTCCTTCCTCCCTCCTCATTTCCTCTGCCAGTTTTTTTAATTCCTCCTCTACTCCATCTAAGTATTGGCAGCATACATCCTTCAACTTTTCAGCAGTTGACTGGGCACTTCGTCTTGTATTAACAAAAACCAGTGCCTGTCCGTTGCCTTCAAGAACATCTTCCACCAGTCCGCTAACACTTGCCTTTTTTATTTCCCTGGAAGTGCCATCCAGAAAGTAAATTTTTTTTCCAAAAAGAACTCCTTCCTTCAGAGGAACGGGTCTCCAATCTGATTCAATAAGGATTGCATCAAGCCACTCTGCCATCTCCTTGGCATTCTTTATCGTGGCTGAAAGCCCTATAATCTGCATTCCCTCCATCAACATGAATTTGGCGAGGTTCACTTCCATGGTGGGACCACGGGATGCATCATTTATGAGATGTATCTCATCGGCAATCACCACTTTAACCTGGTTCAACCATCCTGCCCCATGCCTGAGTAAGGAGTCTGCCTTTTCATTTGTACACACTATGATGTCATATCTGGACAAATGCTCGCCACTCCCTTCCAAGTCCCCTGTGGATATACCAACCCTTACACCGATTTTCTCAAAAACAAGCAAATCCTCATATTTCTCCCTCGCAAGGGCTCTCAATGGCACCATATACACGCTTTTTTTTCCTTCCATCGCCGCCTTCACCGCCCCCAAATAAGCCACCAGGCTTTTTCCGGCAGCAGTGGGCACAGCCATAACAACATTTTCTCCTTTAAGGACATAAGGGATTGCTTCAGCCTGTGGAGGGTACAACTCTTTTATTCCCATCTCTGCCAGGACATTTTTTATTTGACCATCCACCTCAAGTTGCTCTATTTTCATTCCAATACCATAATGGGAAAAGATAAAAAATCTTTGCAGTATTGAATGGTAA
>CAZWEL010000094.1:0-2648 GCA_964632955.1 uncultured Thermoplasmatales archaeon
TAAGGGGGCTACAAGTGAACCAGCCACATTATCGGTGAAGATGCCACTTTCCATGCCAATAAATGATTTCAAACTTGCAAAACCCAGACATGGCATCTACATATTCGGCGTGAAGGTATTTCCAATAATAGGGCAGATAGTGATAGGAGATATCAATGTTGCGGTGAAATCCAGCAAAGACCTCATAAGAGTAGAATTTTTACTCCCCATGGCTTGCGGATGCGGAAGGGAGATAATGCATGTTGATACATCCCCACCCTATGAATGGGAATGGAATCAGGACTATGATGATAAGGAAATAAAAGACGAAGGATTTACAGAACTGTATGTGAGAGGATATGACTCAGATTACAATGAATACAAGGAGGCAATAACTCTCTACAAGGTGAAATTATGAGAAGAATTCTGCTGTTTATGCCCTTCTTCCTTCTATTTTCCTCTTTTTCCAGTGCGGTAACCATAGAGCAGTTATACTGGGAGCCAGAGAATCCACAGCCGGGAGATGAGATAACAGTATATGCAAAAATATCGGGTAATATCAGCCAGGTAAAATATCAGTATTGCATAGGAGAGGCATGCTTTCCAGGAACGATGCAGAAGAATGGCGATGTTTGGCAGTTTGTGATACCAAGCAGCGATGTCAAGGAGGGCAAAATAGATGTGAACGTTACAGCCATTGATGGGGATGGAAACAAGGTTTACATGGAAAAGGAAATAGAAGTTAAGAAGAGTGGCAGCACACCGGGTTTTGAAATGCTGGCGGCAATGGCAGCAATGGGTATCATTCTAATAAAAGTTAAATCAGGAAAACGCATAAGGTGACATGAAAAAATATCTCCTCTTTCCTGCTATATTCCTATTTCTATTCTTTATTGCTGTAGAAGCAAAAGGAGCAGTGTTTGCGGAGGAGATGACATCCACAACCTGCCACGCCTGCCCTGCGGTGGGGGAGGCGCTGCATCAGATATATGCATCTCATGATTATGATTTCTATTATGTGGCTATGGTGACAGACCGGGTGGCGGAGGCGGATGAAAGAGCTGGGGAATACAATGTATATGGTTATCCGACAACCTTTTTTGATGGGGGCTATGAGGTAATATTTGGAAAGAAGGATATTTCTGAATTCCAAAATGCCATAGAGAGCGCACTGGAGAGGGAAAGGGAGGATGTGAATATAAATCTGAAGGTGGAATGGAAGGGAAACAGCACCATAGAAATTGATGCATCTGTTAGGAATAATGGGCAGTCATCGTATGAAGGAAATCTGAGATTCTATGTTGTCGAGCCACTTTCTAGGTGGAAGGATTATGATGGAAACAACTATCATTTTGCCTTCCTTGGATATGCTCTCGATGAGGATATCTCCATAAATGCCGGAGGAAGTGTGGAAAAGAAGGTGATATGGGAGGGAGAGGAGCATGGATATGAGGTGAGCAGAGATAATATAATGGTGATAGCAGTTGTTTTCAATAGTGGTGGCGAAACAAGATATTCAGACCCGCCAAACAATCAGCATCCGTTTACAGCCCATTTTGTGGATGCATGTACTACTGCTTCTCCTCCAGAAGATGCTCCTCCCTCGGTTGAGTTTGTGAAAACCCCTGGCAAAATCACTGGCTACAGAAATGTGAGTTTTGAATGGACAGGAAGTGATGATTCTGGAGAAGTGACATTTTCATATCGTCTTTATGGTTACGAGGGGTGGCATGAATGGGGGGATATAACCAATGCTTCCTATACAGGGCTGGAGGATGGAGAATATGAGTTTATGGTGAGGGCAAAAGATAATGCGGGACAGATAACTGAGATAAAATGGAAATTTACTGTGGATACCTCCCCTCCCCATATTGTGGAGCATTATCCCGCCAGCAATGAGAGGAATGTTCCTGCAGACATCACGATAAGGATAAAGTTCAGCCATCCCATGGATAAAAAATCGGTGGAGGAGGGTATTTCTATATCGCCTTCTGTTCCATATACAATTCAATGGAAAAGCGATGAAGAAGTTTTAATACGTCCTCAGACCTTGGAGTATGAAACAACATATACGGTAACCATAAAGGATGCAAAAAGGATGAGCGGTCAGAAAATGAATGAATATTCCTTCTCCTTTACCACCTCCCGTCCAGACACCACTCCTCCCGAAATAGTTTATGTAGAGCCGTATTATGAAGAATTGATGGATGATATTAGAATAAAGTTTAATGAACCGATGGATACTCTCCTTCATAATGCAATTATAATTGAACCATGGATGCCTTATACATACTCCTGGGAGGAGAATGATACTCTCCTCAAAATACATTTTGTGAAATATGAGAAGGGCATATACAACATCACTCTCACCACCTATCTCACAGATGTATATGGAAACTCCATTGAAGAAAATTATTCCTTTTCTGTATATATAACTCCCCCCAAGATTGTTTATACAAGCATCATGGATGGTGAAAAGAATGTGGGGATTGACGCCACACTGGAAATTCAATTCTCACATGAGATGATGGAGGAGGATGTGGAGCAGAATTTATCCATATTTCCTCCCTGCAACTACACCCTCAAATGGAACCTTTCCACTTTAAGGGCTTTAAGGGTGGAGATGGAACTAAAAAGCAATACCACATATCATTTTCAGATTCCTGCAG
>CAZWEL010000095.1:0-2646 GCA_964632955.1 uncultured Thermoplasmatales archaeon
TCTACCGGCCCACTTCAGCCATATATGGCAATGCATTCATAAAACTTTTTGTTTGGATACCCGCATATTCCTGTTCATACCCCACACACAAGGTAAAGGACAGCATCCGTTATTTCTTTCCCTTCAGCGTCTCCTTCACCATATCTATCGCCATTTTCTTTGCCTCTTCCAGTTTGTCTGCTGCCAGCCCCACCTGCCCTATGGTTTTTCTTCCTCCCCCTCCACCGCCCATCTTCGCCCCTATCTCCTTTGCCATGCTGGCACAATCGATGTCCACATCCGGAGAGGATGCGATGATGAGCATGGCTTTCCCACCCTTAATGCTTCCTGAAATTACAATTGCCTTCTTTTTGGTTAACTCCTTAATAGCAGATGGAAGCAGATTATCCTGAGTGATTATTTTTATTCCCTCATATTCCATTGTCGCCTCAGCCCCAACATTCTTCTGGAGATCTTCCACCTCCTTTCTAACCCTCTTCCACTCCTTTATCAGCTTCTCTACAGCCCTCACAACATTCTCCGGCTGCGTTCCTAGAATAGAGGCAACATCCTTGAGTATCTTTTCCTGTTTCTGTATATACTCCATTGCTTTATCTGCGGCGCGGAATCTTATTCTCTCAACCCCATCCTGCAGCCGCTCTGTTCCCGTTATCTTTATGAATCCAATCTCAGCCGTGTTGTTCACATGCGTTCCTCCACATGCCTCTGCATCTACGCCAGTGATATTAACAACCCTTATTATTCCTCCCTTTGGAGCGCCCCCTTGATAAAGTCGCATGCCGAATTTCTTCTCCGCCTCATCCCTCGCCATGAATTTCTTCTCCACCCTTATGCCCTTTCTCACAATCTCATTCGCCACCCTCTCTATCTCCCTCGCCTCCTCATCAGTTATTCTCTTATAATGGGTCACATCCAGTCTTGCTTCCTTATCGTCCAACTCACTCCCCGCCTGCCATATATGATTGCCGAGAATGCTTCGGGCGGCGGCGTTTATGACATGCGTCGCCGTATGATGGCGCAT
The DNA here is from genome assembly GCA_964632955.1 of uncultured Thermoplasmatales archaeon. Lineage (GTDB taxonomy): Archaea > Thermoplasmatota > E2 > UBA202 > JdFR-43 > JAGGZK01. Next base: position 1,022 of record CAZWEL010000095.1, read on the forward strand.
CATGGAATAGCGGGGTTTCCAGTTTATGATGCCATGCACCTTTCCCTTTCTCAATTCTCCCTCAATGTGATGAACTATCGCCTCCCCTTTCTTTTCTGCCTTCTCCACCCTCACCCTCTTTCCATCTTGAATTAGATAGCCCGTATCACTTTTCTGCCCTCCTCCTTCCGGATAGAAGAGAGTGGAATCAAGAATGACAATGCCCTTCTCCGCATATATGACTTCAGCATCAAACTCCCTTGCGTATTCATCGTTATAATAGAGGGGCATCGTCTTATAATCATATTTCCTCTCCTCCTTCTTTTCTTTTCTCTCCGCCTTGAGGTGGCGCTCCGCCACCATGGATTCAAAATCTGGAGGAATATCAACATCCACAATCTCCTTCACAACTTCAGGATGAATTCCATGGGAGTCATAAAGCTCTATGAGCTTCTCCGCATCTATTTTCCCTCCCTTCTCTATCTCCCTTTTAACCATGGCTCTTCCTTTTTTGATAACATTTCTAAATTTCTCGGTTTCTATTTCCAGTATCTCCTCTATTCTCTTCCTTTCATCTTTTAACTCGGGAAAATCCGGAGAGAGATGCTCTATATGGGCGTCTACGATGGAAAAAATCCCGTCGCTGTATCCAATTTTCTCCATGAAGCGGAGGGCTCTTCTTATTACAAGCCTGGCGAGATAACCCGCTCCCGAATTGGATGGAACAATACCATCACCCAGCATGAAGGCGAGGCATCTAGCATGATCAGCGATGGCATAGACGGCATGCATGTCCTCCTGCTTTGCATTTTCTCTTATCATGTCTATGGCATAGGGAAATATTGCGTCATAGACAGTATCGCTACCATGAGTTATCCATACTATGCGCTCGAGTCCATAGCCGGTATCAACAATTTTCATGGGCATCTCTTTATAGCGAGCACCCTTAACCTCATACTCGCCCTTCTCATCTTCCTTCAAATTCATGAAAACAAGGGTGGCAATCTCCAAGCCATGGCTCAGCACTTCCAGACATGCCCCGGCATTGCCGCCGCCAGCCCACTCCGCCTCCTTGTAGGATATGCTATCTATGCCTATGCCGGTAAAGAAATCATGGCAATATGCGGCGGTTTCCTCAGTCCAATAAATTTTGCTGTCATTATTGAAGGCATGATGTCCCATCATCTCAAAGAGGGTGAGATGCCTTCCGCTTTTCCCTACCTCATCCAAGTCATTGAGGCGGATGCTTGGCTGAGAAATGGCGAGGGGGTTGGCTGGGGGCGGAACCTCGCCAGATGTAACATGAGGTTGAAAGTCAGCGATGGATGCGATGGTTAGATATATATCATCCCTCCATCTCGCCACCACCGGATATCTTTTCAGCCGTTTATGCCCGTGTTTTTCAAAGAAAGAGAGAAATGCCTCTCTTGCATCATGCAAACTAAGTTTTTTGCCCACAGGATTTCCTATAAAGGAATAATCAACGCATGGAGCATCGCCACATAGGCGTTGGCTCTCATCCTGAGTCCAGAAATATGCGCCGCACTTCTCGCATTTCTTTCTCACAAATCCATGCTCTTTAAAGAATTTGAGTTGCAGCGTCTTCTCCAAATCAGGATGCATTGTTGTAAATATGGTATGATATA
>CAZWEL010000096.1:0-2578 GCA_964632955.1 uncultured Thermoplasmatales archaeon
TGCCACCCTTTCTTCCCTATCACCAGATACAACCTATCACTTTAGGGCGGTGGCTAAAAACAGCATAAAAACATCATATGGAGTTGATAAGACATTTCATACTCCAGCCATTCCTCCAGAGGTAAGCACTTTGGCGGCTACCAATGTGGACTATAAATCCGCCACTTTGAATGGTCATCTTGCCATTCCAGGTGCCTCCTCCTGCGAGGTGTGGTTTGTTTATGACACTGTCGCCCATGAAAACTGGTGGGAATATGCTCATGAGACATCTCATTTCACGAAGACATCCTCCGCCTATTTTTCCGTGACCCTCTCAGGCTTGAGCATAGATACAACATACCATTTCAGGGCTGTTGCTAAGAACTCTGCAGGCAACTCCTCAGGAGCAGATAAGAGATTCACAACCCATATGGTGCTTCCTTCAGTGGCTACATTAAATGTGGAGAATATAACAACTTCTTCCGCCATCCTTAAGGGAAACCTCACCGATTTGGGAGGCGCCTCTTCATGCCAGGTATGGTTTGAATATGGGGAAGACACTTCCTACGGATATGTCACCTCAGCCATAAATCTTTCTTCTACAGGTGAGTTTTCTCTCCCTGCACTTAACCTCCTCCCAGGACGAACCTATCACTTCAGAGCCGTGGCGAAAAATGATAAGGGAATTTCCTACGGGCAGGATAAAATCTTTAGTACACCAGCTGCCATGGCAGAGGTGAAGACGGGAGGCATAGATTATGCCATAATACTTAAGGGAAATCTCACCGATTTGGGAGGCGCCTCCTCCTGTCAGGTATGGTTCCAGTACTGGAAGGAGGGTGAGAATGCTACAAATGCCACAGAAACGGAGAAGCAAATTATGGATTCCACTGGATTATTTGAGGCAGTGATCTCGGGGCTGGAGGAGGGGGCGACATATCATTACAGAACTGTGGTGGAGAACAGCAGAGGAGTTACCTATGGAGAAAATCTTTCCTTTACCATGTTTTCTCTTCCTGCTCCTCCAGAAGTGGAGACGATGGATGCAGTTTGCAATAACACCAATGCCACCCTTTTCGCCAATGTTTCCTCCATGGGTGAAAGCAGCTTCTGCTATCTCTGGTTTGAATACTGGAATGGCGAGAAGAAAACCACACCTGTTATTAGAGTCAATGAAACAGGAGAGGTTAACATAAGCATCTCGGGTTTAGAAAAGGTTGAATACTTCTACAGAGCCGTTGCTGTGGGCTCCAACGGAAGAATATCCTATGGGGAAGTAAAGAACTTCACCATTGAAAAGGAAAGCAACAGCATACCTTCCATTCACCCAATGTATCCTGAAAATAACTCTCTTGTGAATGTGAATATATCTCTCATGGTCAATGTGAGTGATGAAGATGATGACATGCTTATCGTCAACTTCTATCTGAATGGAAGCCTTGTGAAATCCATTGTTACAAAAAGCAGGAAGATAGGGGTATCCCTCTCCCTTGATTACGGAAGGAAATATTCCTGGTATGCAACCGTGAATGATGGAATAAATGAAAGCGTGACCCCCGTTTATTACTTCAGAACCGTTAATCTCACAAAGGCAAACTTCACCTTCACCATGCCCTTCGCCATGGAAGAAACAATATTTAATGACACCTCCGTAGGAGATGTGGTGCAGTGGTTCTGGGAGTTTGGGGATGGAGGCATGAGCTATGAAAGAAATGCCACCCATGTTTATACCTTGCCGGGGACATATGAGGTAAGTCTTGAGGTGGAGGATGCATATGGAAACATACACAGCACATCCAGACAGATACAGGTGTGGGAGAGAGGAGATGCAAACATGGATGGAAGCATAAATGCCCTCGATGTAACGAAACTCAACAGAATAATAAATCATTATGAGGAGATATCACCTCCTCATCCCGCCGATGTGAATGGAGATGGAACAGTAAACCAGCAAGATTTAAATCTCCTCATAGATAAGATACTGGGAGATTAAGATGAGATACCTCGCCATCCTGATGCTGATTCCCTTATTCTTTCTTCCATTTTGTGGTGCGCAGGAAACCCAGGTATATGTCTCCTCGCCCTCCGTAGTGATGGTGGGAGAAAATGTTTCGATATATATCATGGTGGAAAATGTTCGTTATCTCAACGCCGCTGACTACGTTATATCTTATAACTCCAGCATTCTCCAGCCAATTGACACCGGAAAAGGGAGGGTAAACTCTACTCCAATACCAGCCAATTTTTCCTTTGATGATGGAAGATGCAGAGTGATCAACAACATGGGTTCCGGATGGGTAAATGGTTCCGGATTTCTTGCGATTGTGAACTTTTCTGTTATTAATGAAGGAGTTTCCCATATCTCCATACAGGGAAATTTGAGCAATTTTAATGGTGACTCCATCGAGGTGATGTGGAGTGGAAAGGAAATAAGAGCCACATCCACAGTTCTCAGGGCAAAGGCAGAAATGCAGAATGGAAGTGTTAGTGCATCCATAGATGTGGAAAATATAGAAAAATTTGGAAGCATCAATCTTACTCTCCTTTACGATTCCTCCTTTCTCTCCCCTATTTCCGTAACAAATGGGAGCATAGGGGG
>CAZWEL010000097.1:0-2566 GCA_964632955.1 uncultured Thermoplasmatales archaeon
ATTCATTTCCTTCCCTTATCAAGGGTGTTGAAAATTCTATGATTTCTTTTATAACCCTATATTCATTTCTTCCTGAAGCAATTACCTTCCCATGATAACTTTTCTCCCCCATTCCAGTCATTGCACCGCTTAAAATAAGGGTTGCCATCACAACGTATCCAATAAATCTCCTCCCCCACATTTCAACCACATTAAATATGCATTTTTTGACTTAAACCTTTCGTGTTATTCTGGAAATGCTTTCATATAATTTTTTTCAAATCTTTTATCCTTGAAAAATAAAGAATTTCATCATGATTGATTGCATATATTTCAAATTCGTCAATATTCTCCTCTCTCAGTATTGGGGAAAGGAAGTTCTCATCTCTCACAACATCCGTTCCTGTGGCAAGAGGGCTGAGGGCAGGAAGAACAAATATCCCATTGCTCACAAGATAACATGGAAGTTTTACCATTGCACCAACCTTATCCCTTATTCCTATGGATGGATGCTCATGTCCCATTATGATTTTTCCCTCCTTTTTCACCATTTTGTCTCCGTGAACTATCTTCACATCTCCCACCCAATATTCTTCAACTACGGGAACATTATATCTATAAGCAATGGTTTTCAGGAAGTTATCATGATTTCCTCTTACAATAACAACATCTGTTTTCTTCGCCAGAAAGGAAAGAATCTCTTCCACTTCTCTCCATTCCTGCCTCAGATTTTTTCCAAATTCATGCTTAAAATCGCCATCTATAATTACTCTCTCCAGCTCATATCTCTCCAGTAGTTCTACAATTCTCTCCATTATAATCTTCTTCTGATATTTTGGAATGGAAACACCTTCATGATGGAGAGCCGATTCATATCCAATGTGCAAATCTGCCATCACTGCTGTGGAGTAATCTTCAATATATGCAGCATAGAGAGGCGTTAGTTTTATGCCACCCACATCTACTTCATCCATCCCATCGCCTCCATCACCTCTTTATGCAACTCCCTTATCATTTTTTTCCTGTCCTCCATCAGTACAACATCGCTTGCTCCAATGGCAACTATGTTGAAGGAAAAGGGAGAAGGCATCTCAATGCTGGATATCTCTACCTTAATCTTCCCGCTCTCCACATCCTTTAAAATTTTCTGTGCATTGTCTATCTCCATGGAATCCTCCATTATCTCCCTGTATGTTTCTTTAAGGGCTGGAAAGTCAGGATCTATCTCCCTAACCACCCTGAAAAGGAGAGAGGCATTTCTCTGCTGCCTCTCCACTCCCATTTCATGCCCTAAGTAGTTTTTCAGAATGAGAAAACTTCTCGCAGCCACATGCCTGAATCTTCTTTTAAGAATTTCCGTATTTTCCAGCGCTCTTTTCAAATCCTCCCTTACATTTTCCGCGGAGAAAAGATAAAGAATATCTTTCTCTTCCAGAACCATTTTTCCTGCTGGATATATTATGGCAAATCCATTGTCAGTTATTGCCAGCCTCACATTAAAGCCGTATCTGGATGTTATCCTGTAGGCGAATATTCTGGACAATGCCTCATTTGCCTTTCTGCCAACAAGGATATGGAACACAATATGATTCATACCATCCATGGTAAAGATTTCCACCACTATCCTTTTATTATTTGGTATGACAAAATAACTCTGCTCTCTGAAATAGTTTATTATCGCCATGGCTGTGGTGGAATCTATGCCATATTCCTTCATCAGAAAACCTTTCACCTTTTCCTCATCCTTCAGCATTCTCTCCATCTTCGCCCGGAATTTCCCTATTTCTCCGGCGAGGTCAAAACTCAGAGGGAGTTGCTCTGAAAACCATGATGGAATGGTGGGCGACTGCTCGGGGCGTGGTATAACATATATTCTCATTCCCTTTGATTTTACAAACTCATAGGTGTTGCCGGCAAGAACAAATATATCTCCCTTCTTCAATCTCTCTGCAAATGGCTCCTCCACCTTCCCAACATATTTTTTCTCCATGGTGTAAACCTTCACAGCAACTTCATCAGGGATTGTGCCTGTGTTGAGATAATATATGGGCCTCACCATTTTCCCTCTTCTTCCAAAAATTCCTTCTTCCTCATCAAACCATATTTTACCATAAACCTTCTTATCCTCCAGCTCCTCATATTCTCCAGAAAGATAATGAAGGAGTTTGAGCATATCTCTTTTCGGAAGATTTCTGTAAGGATATGCCTTCCTTATTACCTTCAATGCTTCATCAACCCTCCATTTTCTCTCTATTGCCATCCCAACAATATGCTGGGCAAGAACATCCAAAGCATTTTCTGGCATCTTTATCCTGTCGAGTTTGCCTCTCATTGCCTCTCTGGCAAGAACAACACATTCCACCAGGTCATCTCTATCGAGAACAATTATTCTTCCCTTTGACACTTCATGTAGGAAGTGGCCACTCCTTCCTATTCTCTGTAATGCCCTTGTAACACTTTTTGGAGAGCCAAGCAATATAACCAGATCTATATAGCCAATATCTATGCCCAGTTCAAGGCTGGTTGAGGAGACAACGCATTTCAGCTCTCCTTTTTTCAATCGTTCCTCCACATCAAGACGAACATT
>CAZWEL010000098.1:0-2546 GCA_964632955.1 uncultured Thermoplasmatales archaeon
GAGAGCAATTCATCCCTAGCCTAAAGGCAAGGGATTTCTTGCTAGTTTGTTAAATATCCTCTGCAAACACCCTATCTATAAAAAATTATGGGCCCGCCCGGATTTGAACCGGAGTCCATGGCTCCCAAAGCCACGAGGATAAGCCAAGCTACCCCACGGGCCCCTCAATCCAGGAGCATAAAGTAAAAAAGGATAAAAAACTTTTCTCTCATGCGAAAATTTATCGCCTACTTTATACTCCTCCTTTCCTTCCTTATCATATATGGCTCCGCCGCCTTCGCCCTTATAGTTGAAGAAGAATACGTGGTCACTCCTTCCCTCCTGCTATCATCGCTTGTCATAAACATTTTCATAATGGTTTTCCCTGCCATGGTTTTTGCATATCTACTTTATGGAAGAGTGTGGGAGGAACTTTATTTCAGAAGGGAGGGATTGGGTAAATCCATCTTATATGGCGCTGCCTTATCCATAACCTTCATGATTCTTTCATCTCTCGCATTAATTGCGATTGGCTATAATGAGGAGAATCCGCTTGCTGAGGAGATAGGGAAAAATATAAACATCCCTCTTCTAATCCTGATTCCCCTCATCTCATCCTTCACCGAGGAAATATATTTCCGTGGGCTCATACAGATGCAGATTGAAAAGAAAAATGTGATTGCAGGAATAGTCATCTCTTCCATATTATTTTCACTGGCGCATCTGGAATATGGAGTTGCAATACAGGTTATAATGCCCTTCATATTTGGATTATTCCTTGGCATCCTGATGCATCACTGCAGAAATATAGCAGCACCCATCACAGCCCATTTTATATATAATTTTGTATCTTTAGCAATTCTTTTATATCATTAATGATTTTTTATAGAGGATGAGGGTATGGAAACGTTACTGGACAGAGCAAATTGCACTCAAACCATTCTGGGTAAACATGCTCATATTATGGATAACGGTTCCTGTTTTTTGCGAGATTGTTGGTAGGGCATTTGGAGCAGCCTTCCTGGGGCTGGTGGTGGGGGTGGAGATATGCATGATAAAGACCCTCTATGATTACATAAGGGAGAAATACTTTTAGACTCCCCACTTGCTCCATTTTCTTCCCGCATATTCAGATTTTTCCATCTCCTCCTCTATTTTCATCAATCTGTTGTATTTTGCTACCCTCTCCCCCCTTGCAGGGGCACCAGATTTTATCTGTCCTGCATTGATGGCAACGGCTAAATCTGCAATAAAATCATCGCAGGTATCACCTGAGCGATGGGAAACCATTATTCCATAGCCATTTTCATGGCATATTTTCGCCACCTCAATCGCCTCACTCAGCGTTCCAATCTGATTGGGTTTGAGCAGAAGGGCATTGCATATCTTCCCATTTATCCCTCTTCTCAATCTCCTTGGATTTGTGACAAATATATCATCCCCCACAATCTGGACTTTGTCCCCAATCTTTGAGGTCAATTCAGCAAAGGCGTCCCAGTCCTCTTCATCAAACGCATCCTCTATAGAAATGAGGGGATAATTCCTTGCCATCTCCACATAATAATCAACAAGTTCTCCACTGCTCATTTTTCTCTCCATTACATATAAGCCATCTTCATGGAAGGAGGTGGCGGCAGAATCTATGGCAAGTTTCACCTCCTTTCCATATCCATTCTCTTCTATTGCATCCATTATTAAATCAAGGGCATCTTCACTTTTTGAAATCGGGGGTGCAAATCCTCCCTCATCTCCCACATTTATGGCTGTTTTTCCAAATTTTTTTTCTATTTTTTTCTTCAGGGTGTGATAAATTTCGCTCCCCATTCTCATTGCCTCAGAAAAACTTTTGGCACCCACGGGTGCTATCATATGTTCCTGGATGTAGAGATCGTTGCCAGCATGAGCGCCTCCATTTATCACATTCATGAAGGGTATGGGTATAAGGGAGGAGTGCTCATTCAGATATTCATATACCTCTCTTTCCATCGCCATGGCAGCACATTTGCAGCATGCAATGGATGTGGCTATGCACGCATTTGCTCCCAGAACCCTTTTATTTGGCGTTGCATCAATTTCAATCATTTTTCTGTCTATTTTCTCCTGCTCCCTCACATCCATTCCTCTGATGGCAGGGGCGATTATCTTTCTCACATTGTTCACCGCCTTCATCACACCCTTTCCATGAAACTCTCTGCCTCCATCCCTCAACTCCAACGCTTCTTCACTCCCTTTTGATGCTCCCGAAGGCGCCATCGCCACCCCCTTTGCCTTCCCAACAAAAACCTCCACTTCAATGGTGGGATTACCCCTGGAATCCAGAATCTGCCTTGCCCTAACATCCTCAATTATAAACTCCATAAAAATGAAATAGGATGGCATTTATTTACTTGATGGATTTTGTGTCCATATTCCTAATAGCCATTGCCCTTTCAATGGATGCCTTTGCGGTGGCGATAGCACAGGGTTTATCATCGAAGGGTAAAGAATTTCACATGGCTTTTTCCTTTGGATTCTTTCAGGCATTCATGCCTGTTATCGGATGGGCTACAGGAATGGAGGCAAAGAAT
>CAZWEL010000099.1:0-2427 GCA_964632955.1 uncultured Thermoplasmatales archaeon
CAGCATCTGCATGCTGCTTTGCCTCTTCTGGCATAGCAGTTGGATGATGTCCTCCAAGAACCACCTTAGCCCCCCTCGCTCTGAATTCATCTGCTATTTTATAGGCACGATATGCCAGCATGGTAAGGGCTGTTATACCCACAAGATCCCAGTGTTCGTCAAAATCTATTTTTTCATAATTTTCGTCTATTATTTTCACTTCATGTTTTCCAGGAGTGCATGCAGCCACCTGAGAAAGACTGATGTAGGGATTGGAGAAGAATTTTGCAAAAGCTGTGCCTTTGTCCCTGTAGGTTGTAACTCCATGTTCAAGTTTCGGGAATACAAGCAGTATTCTCATACAAATGTAAATGGAGGTAGTATAAATTTTTTATTTATTGGTGGCTGCCTATAATTCATAAATCTTTTAAATGAGTTCTCCTTATATTTCTGGTGAATGCTTGATTGATATCCGCTTAGATGAGATTGATCGCAGAATTATAGAACTGCTCCAGAAGGATCCCTTTTTATCTCAGAATGAAATTGCAAAGAGGGTGGAACTTTCCCAGCCATCGGTGAGCGCAAGAATAAAAAGATTGAAGGAAAAGGGATTTCTCGCCTTCACCGTGGGGGTTAACATAAAAAAGACGGGCCTGCACGTGGCAAAGGTGGAGTTCAACAAGGAGAAGCATATAAAGGAGTGCAGTTACTGCCCCTACATACTGGGGGTGGTGGAAACCGAGGATATAAAAACGGTTTATGTGGTCGGGGAGGATTTCTCCAGCATGGAATCCATGGTCAAAAAAAGATTTTCCAGGAAGGATTTGAAGGCGGTGGTGGGAGCCTATCCCGATTTTGTTATGCCCCTCAAGATGGAAAACAATGGAGGGTGTGAAGGATGCGACTGCGGAGAATGCGAGTATTACGCAACGGGCAAATGCCTGGGGTGCCCCTTCTCCGAGTATTATAAAGGCAAGTTATGGTGATTCTTTATTTTTTCCAGCATATCCTTCATGTTATCCCAGTGGCTTCCCATCCAGTAAATTCTCCCGCATTTTGGGCATCTCCAGAATTCATCATGGCTCTGCCACACATGTTCCGGCACCTTTTCCTTTACCATGCTCTTCTCCACACCCTCCACTTCCACATTGCATATGGTGCATCTTGAAAGCAATCTTTCCTCTTCAACATCGAGATTGAAATGCTCAATCACCTTTCTTATCTGTTCCTCCAGCTTTCTCTCACCAATATAAAGGGAATTGCCTCCTTTTCTTGCTAGGAGTTTATCCCTGGTGAGAATCGCTCTTCCCTCCTCAGCCGCCCTAGAGATTATTTCCTCATCATCCATTCCCTTCGCGTATTCAGTATCATACCCCATTATGCGGAGCCACTTGGCTAAAGTTCCTAGCATCTCATCGCATATGAACTTCATTCAAAAACAATGTTGGGTATCTTTTCAAGCGTTATCTTCGGTATCCTCGCCTCATATTTTGCCCTCACACTTGCATCATATTTCTCTGCTCCCATCTCATTGAGTATCTTCCTCCCGTATTTCCTTGCCTCATTCATGCTTCTATCAATTTTGATACGCTCCCCCTTCGCCAGAAAGTTGACGAGAAAATTCCATGCTACGCCCACACCATATGGCAGTCCTTCAAGTATCATGACAGTATCCTTCAATGGATAGTTCCATATTCCCATGGGGTCATCTCCAAGTTTTGCAAGCGGAAGTCCCATGGCTGCCTCATATTCGGGTGTGAAGGTTGGGTCAGCCACAACCCATTCGCCATCAACATAAACCTCTGCTGTGCCATGAAGCATGAAGGAGCCAAGGGCGTCATACCAGCTCTTCATTATGGGGGAAACCTCTATCATATTCTCATAGAGAGGTTCAACAAGGGCAAGGCTATAAAGTTTATATCTAGCCTTCAATCCGCCAGCCCTGCACAGGGCTGCAAAAAGAGAAAGTTGATGAACACATGTCCCTGAGCCGCGTTTAAGTGTGTCCACCTCCCTATCCAAACCAACGAATGCAAGCTTTATATTCTTTTTTACAAAGTTAAAGACATTTTCGGCAAAATCCCATGCCGGCAGCTTATATGCTCCGAGATGATTTGCCATGGCTATTATCTCCTTTGCCCTCGGATTACAGAGATGTGTGGGTCGAAGATATCTTTCATTTGACTTACAGTATGGCATCCCCTCAACATATTCAGGAATTTTGTAGGGTGGTTCACCAAGTTCAACAGGATTCTTTCTTGCGGCAAGATTGCTCTTCATTACATAAATTGGATGTCTCAGCAGAACCTTCATCAGAGAAGGCAGAGCGCCCATTGTAACCCGCAACATCTTTGCAGGCATTATATACCCCTTTTCTCTCCATTCTCTCAACATTTTACTCCTCCATTATTATTCTTCTCATCTCCTCAGCGCAACCTCTTATCTCCT
>CAZWEL010000100.1:0-2387 GCA_964632955.1 uncultured Thermoplasmatales archaeon
ACCGAAATGCTGGGGCTGGTGGCTCGCCAGCAAGCCAGGCGGCGGAACAATAGCCACCATAGCCAATACAGGATATGGTTATGGCATCCTGGGAGAGGATTGCCTCACGGGCAGAGGGAGATATATGGAAATACAGTTTTTCAGGAGTTATGCAGAAGGTAAAGATGTACTCGGAGAGACACATGCTGCAGATTTAACATATTACCTAAATGCCTTTCCTCCCATGAGCGATTTGATAGATACAAAGATAGTGGAGCAGTGGATTCTGCTTGGCGACCCAAGCCTCAAAATAGGAGGATATTGAAGAAATGGGCTCGGGGAGATTCGAACTCCCGACCTTTGCCTCGTAAGGGCAACGTCATAACCCCTAGACCACGAGCCCCTAAATGAAGGAAAGTTATTGTTTTTTTAAATCTATCGTTGCGGAAAATTTAAGACAGGAAAATGTTAATCCAATGTGATTGTTACCGCAGCCGTGCTTGTAAATGATGGCAGAATTCTTATAGCAAAGAGGAGTAAGGAGAAGAAATGGGAATTTCCAGGAGGAAAGATGGAGGAGAATGAGGGAGTGGAGAATTGCATCGAAAGAGAACTCAGGGAGGAACTGGGAATAAGTGTGGAAAGATTGAAAAAATTTATGGTTGTTGAAGGTGGCGATATAATTCTTCATGTTTTTCTTGTGCCCTATAAAGGAGAAATAGATATAAGGGAACATTCTGAGATAAAATGGGTGGATGTGGAAGAACTGGAAAAATATGAATTCATGGAAGTTGATAAGGAAGTTGTGAAAAAATTGAAGAAAATGAAATTGAAGAACGCTTCTAAAGCCAACATTTAGAAATTTATATTAATCCCCATCTCATTCAAAAAATCTGTGATAAGAATAGGGCCTGCGGGCATTCCTCTTTCCTGTAAGGAAAGAACAAATGTGGATGGAATAATTTATACAAGATGCCTCGGTTTATCCGCAATGGAAATAAGATTTGCCCGCGGTTTCATAAGTGAGGAGGAGGCAAAGGATATAAAGGCGGCCGCTAAAAAAACGGATGTGGCGGTGTATGTTCACACCCCCTATTACATAAATCTTGCAGGTAATAAAAGGAATGTGGAGATGGGTGTGGAGAAGATAGAGAAAACGCTTAAACTGGCGAAAATAATGGGTGCAAGGATAGTAACAACACATCTTGGATTCTATGGCCATCTTTCAAAGAAGGAAACGATGAAGAGAATAGTGAAAAATTTGAGAGGTATAAGAAACAGGGCAAAGAAAAATGGCATAGAGGCGGCGATAGGCATTGAAACAATGGGCAAAAAGGAAGTTTTTGGAAGCATTGAGGAGGTGGTGGAGATATGCAGACGGGTGAAGGGAACTGTGCCCGTGCTTGATATATCCCACATTCATGCAAGAGGTAATGGTTGTTTGAGGGAAAAGGAGGATTTTGAAAGAATATTCAACATGCTTGAGCCATTGAAAATGAACCATTATCTTATCCATCTCACTGGCATCACCTATTCCAGCAGTGGGGAGAAATATCATGTTCCCATCAAAAAAAGTGATATTCCAGTCATAAAACTTCTTGAAGTTCTGCTCGAAAGGGAATATGATGCCACCATAATCTCCGAATCGCCTGTGGTGGAGCACGATGCCGTGTATATTCAAATCCTTCTAGATAGGGCAATGGAAATGATAAAATGAAATTTAAAGAGTCGGTGGAGCATATAATGCATGAGATGGAATCCATACTTAATAGGGTGGAGGAAAAAAAAATAAAGGGTATAATAGATCTTTTTTTTGAGGCAAACAGCATCTTTGTATATGGTGCAGGGAGGAGCGGGCTTGTTGCTAAGGCGTTTGCCATCCGTCTTGTTCACCTCGGTTTCCCCACATTTGTTGTTGGTGAAACAATTACAAAACCTGTGAAGAAAGGAGATCTTGTCGTCCTTGTATCCAGTTCGGGTGAAACAATTCCTGTTGCCATGACCGCAGAGATTGCAAGAAGACTTGGAGCAAAGATAATTTCCATAACATCCAACCCCGACTCCCACATAGCCAGATTTGCCGACATACCCGTAATATTGAAGCCAAAAAACAAGGATGCATCCCTTGCCCCCCTTGGGACTTTATTTGAAATCTCCGCCTGGCTATTCCTTGATGGCATAGTCGCCCAGCTAATGGCGGAGAAAAAGGAGACAGAGGAAAGCATGAAGGGCAGGCATGCCACACTCGAATGATTATGGCATAAAGGAGGAAATCCATTCTGGAGCGGAGACGCTGTCCACTGCCTCCTTCCATTCTTCATCATTCAATCTATTGCCTATGGGCTGCTTGAATTCATAATAACTCAGCATGGGTCCAGCAGCAACATATACCCCATCACTGGAAGGAT
>CAZWEL010000101.1:0-2379 GCA_964632955.1 uncultured Thermoplasmatales archaeon
GTTCGATGGCATCTTTTATGAAATATTTTATCTTCTCCGCATCATCTCTTCCCTGTGTGGCAAAATACTTGCCGCCATATATCTCATTTAATCCAACCACCATGGTTTTTATTCCACGCGCTTCCTTATGCTCTTTAAACTGCTGCAAATCGGATAGCCAGTTATCTGGAGCGATAATAAGAAAATCATAGGTATCGATATTGAATAATGGAGATGATGGCGAGGTATAATCCACATGAACATCGAAGTTGCTGGCATAGAGAACATCTCCCTCAACATATCTTATCGGATAGAGATTTATTTTGAGTATAACAACATGCTTTCCATCTCTTATTCCTCCCATGGCATTCCATGAGTACCATTTTTCAGGATATACAATGTTTTTGTCATAACTTCCCTCCCTTATTTCATATCCTGGAGGGGCTGGAATATAGCCTGCTTTTAATTCCACCTCCCCAAGATTTTTTATTTCTTCCGGCTCAACATCTATGCTGAATCTGCTTCCTGCTGGGAGAACATAGGTTTTTGTGTAGTATGGTATGACTGGCTTGTTTTCTGAGAGAAGGACGGAGTAATTGCCATGGAGGAGATTGTCGAAATGTATGCTCTCCGCCTTCACCGAAAATTTTTCTTCCACATTTACATTACTGAAGGTTGCCATTGCTCCAAATGCAAAAAATAAAAATGCTACAAATATTGCCATGGACTTCATGAGAGTATATGAAGAAGATGTTTTTAAATGTTTCAGGGTCGAATATTCTATGCCTCCCTCCTCCATTCAAAATATGAATACACCACAAGAAAAATGGAGAAGAGAATGACAGGTGCAACAATAAGAATGATGGCATACTCTCCTGCAAAAATTCCTGTTACAGCAATAATACCCGCTACCTTAAACAATTTTCCTCCAATGGCATGCGTTTTCTTCCATACATTATCGCTGCTGAGTGTCCATGGAGTTCTTATTCCCACAAACCAGTTTCTCTCCGCCTTTCCCAGAAGTATGCCTATATAAAAGAAAAGGATTCCAAAAAGGAGGGGTAATGTGAGATTGAACTCTATTCTTATCCCTACATTCCATAATATAATCTGGAGATGAATTATAAACATATAGAGAAGGAATATCACCACAAATCCATCATAATATATCCTGAACTTTTCTATGTTTTCTCCGAGAGGGTCTATGCGCGGAATGACAATAAAAAGAAGAAAAAGGAGAAGCATTATCACTGGTAGAAGAAAGAGACCCCATTCCTTCGCCATATATCCATTCTCTTCCCCCTTTTCATTCCAGTGAACTACCATTTTTGAAGGAACATGATTATACCCATATATGCTCAGGCAGAAAGATGCAATAATAAGGAGGAGGGCTGCAATATATGTTTTTCTCATCAGCATGTAAAGGGAGGAGGAAATTAAAATTTTTTTGATTATTTAGAGCTGAATATGTGTTTTTTTCATTGTCATGATTCTTCTCTTTTTGCCAGAAAATAGATGCCCATAAAGAGAAGCATCATCCCGAAAATCTGCATTCCTGTGATTTTTTCATGAAGAATGAAGAAGCCCAGAAGGGCGGCGAAGAAAGGTGACGAAAGCTCCAGGGCAGATACCTGCGCCGCCTTGATGCGGTGGATGGCTTCATAGTAAAAGATGGTTCCCATCCCCACTATTATACCCACGGCTATCTGAGGAATAAAAATGTTAAATGAGGAGAAGAAGGAGAGGTATAAAAATAGCAAAATAAAGGTGATGAGAAAGCGATAGAAGGATATAACACCCGCATTTACCTTCCTTAAATATTTTCTCGCTACCAGTGCCGTAGAAGCCCATGCTATGGTGGAGAGAAGGACCAGAGCATCCCCAAAAGTACCTATATGAAATGTTGAAAGATTTTGAAAAGTTCTGGTTGTTACCATTATTCCTGATAGCATCATGAACAAAATTCCCCCATAATCATATATGGTAAGTGCTTCCCTCAGTATCAAGAAGCCCAGCAGAATTATGAATATTGGCTGCATATGTCCTATTATCACCGCATTTACCACTGGTATGCGAGAGATGGCATAGAAATACAGCAAATCTGCAAAGGATGAGCCAATAAGGGCAATAAAAAGTATGTAGGGAATTTTTTCCCTCTTCACTTTCAATTCCTTTCCTTTTCCCCTAAGTATAACATAGAGAAGAGCGACAAGAAATGCAAAAAGAGCCCTTACAGCAGATGTCTGAATAAAATCGGAGGAACGGTAGGCTATTTTAGCCGCCACTGGCTCCAGAGCCCACATTAAACTGGCGAAAAGGATGAAGGTGATACCTATATGTTTCTCATTCCACGATGAAATTCTCATCCAGTTTGTTATCGCTTGCCAGCAGAAATTCTTT
>CAZWEL010000102.1:0-2377 GCA_964632955.1 uncultured Thermoplasmatales archaeon
CAAGCCATGGAAAAATAAATCTCGGAAAAAGGAATGTGAGGGGGGATGCCATAGATGAAGAGTGCAATTGCTACACATGCAGAAACTTTTCCTTGGATTATTTAAACTATCTTTTCAGGGAGAAGGAAAGCTTAGGAATGAGGCTCGCCACCATACACAACCTTGCCTATATGAACGACCTCATGACAAAAATAAGGGAGGAGATAAGGGGTTAAATATTCTTGAGCATCACCACCTCTATATTGCCGTGATAGAAGGCCGCCCTCTCCACCACCGGGAGATTGAACTCCTTCATTATACCATCCATGTATCCTCTCCCTTCGTATCTTTTATAATTCCTGTAATGTTCCCCCGCCGCCATCTTCTCCACCATTTTAACGAAAAGGGAAAGCATTCTCCCTTTCCTCCCCTTTGGTGCTCCATAATCTGCTATTATTATGCCCCCTCCTTCCCTCACCACCCTTCTTGCCTCCTCAACAAATTTTTTTATTGAAGCCCTATCGCTCATGTGAAATATGAAGGAAAAGATGGCACAGTCGAAGGCGGCAGGAGGAAAGGGCAGCGATGCTATATCCGCCCGAATGCATTCCATATCCCCTTTCTTAACCGCCTGTAGAAGCATTCTGAGATTCCTGTCAACTCCTGTCACCTGTATACCATTTTTATGAAGCAGGAAGCATTGCATGCCGGTTCCGCATCCTAAATCAACCACCCTTTTGCATCCATGTTTTTCCACCATATAAACGATTTTCCTCTGAACCCTATCCAGTATGAAGCCAAAGGAGAAATCATAAAGCCAAGATAGCCTGCCCTCCTCCATCTCGTTCTCCTGCCCTACTTCCAGGGCTCTATTATCACCTTTATGGAATCCTTTGCTTCCGCCACCAGTTTGAAACCCTCGCCAGCTTTATCTATGGAAAGACGATGGGTTATCATGTCCTCCACCTTTATTTTCCCACTGGCTATTAACTCAATTGCCTTTTTTAGGTCTGAAGGAGAGGCGGCATATGTGGATTTTATTGTCACCCCACCATGCCATATATCAAATATTGGAAAAGGAATCTCCACCCCAGGCTCTGCAGGGGCAAAGAGAAGGATTGTTCCACCCCTCCCTATAAGCTCAAATGCCTGTTTGAACGCAGATGGGGCGCCAGTGCATATAGATATGAAATCCGGCAGCATTCCATTGTTTGCTTCCCTTATCTTTTTCTCGAGATCGGGGTCATTAGCCATTATGGTGGCTGTGGCTCCATATTCCCTCGCCTTTTCAAGACGGAACAGATTGATGTCGGTGGCAATTATATTTTCTGCTCCCATTGCCTTCGCCATTTTAATGTGCAGCAACCCCGTTATTCCACTTCCTATGACAAGGATGCTCTCCCTTTCATATCCTGAAATTTTCAATCCTCTGATGACGCATCCCAGCGGCTCTATGAAGACAGCCTGCTCATAACTCATGTTTTGAGGCAACAAAAAGGTTCCCTTCTCCACATTTATTGATGGCACCCTGAGATATTGAGAAAATCCACCAGGATAGAAATTGGTGGAGCGTAGAGTATCGCATAGCGTCTCCTGCCCCCTACGGCAGTATTTGCATTCTCCACATGGAACGTGATGGGAAACAAAAACTCTATCCCCCTCCTTAAATTTTTTAACATTTTCTCCTTTCTTTACCACCACCCCAGCCATTTCATGTCCAAGGACGCGAGGTGCCTTCTTTATACGATACCACTCCATGACATCGCTCCCGCATATGCCACATGCCATGACTTTTACCAGCAGCTCATCATCCCCTATCTCCGGCACTGGCATTTCCTCCACTCTGACATCATTGTTGTTATAATACATGGCAACCTTCATGAAGCCATATCCTGAAAAACTTTTAAAGATTGTGTATGACCCTTATACCATGTGGCCCAATAAAAATGGAAGAAGTAACAACATTTTCTCCCATCCAAACCCATTTTCATGGAAACTTTTGCAACCTTCAACAACGTGAAAGACGTTATGCCAATACCAACGAAGTTTCAACCCACGTTTTTATGGAGATTTTTGCAACTGACTTGATTATAAAGATGAGAGATGAGGTGAGAGAGTTTCAATCCCAGTTTTTCTGGAAATTTCTGCAACACAATAATGGATGATAAAACAATTAAGGTTAGGGCGGTTTCAATCCCAGTTTTTCTGGAAATTTCTGCAACAAAATAAATGGTTTAAGTGCGGTGGAGGGCAACTCCAGTTTCAATCCCAGTTTTTCTGGAAATTTCTGCAACAAAAGATTAGATGGGTGGCTCTTGCCCTCCTGTGGAGTTTCAATCCCAGTTTTTCTGGAAATTTCTGCAACAAAATTATATCCTAATACGACCAACTTTTTATT
>CAZWEL010000103.1:0-2294 GCA_964632955.1 uncultured Thermoplasmatales archaeon
ACTTTGGCGAGAAATGCTAACATGTAACATGAAAATAAATTAGAGGGTTAGATGCTAATAGTCCAGAATGGAGAAGGAACCACCTCCTGAAGGCGATATACATGATGCCCAGGATATTCAGGGAAAGCACAGTGGCAAAGGACCTAAAGGAGAGTTTAATCTCTCTTCTTCTCTGCACCTCTGGTGATTTGATAACTGGGGCAACCATTGGCTTTTTTACTGGAGAATTAAATGCTGTTCCCGCCCTCCTCGTTCTAATACCTCCTGCTATAGGAATGCGGGGCAACATATTTGCATCCCTTGGCTCCAGAATAGGCACATATCTCCATACTGGAGAGATTGTTATAGGTAAAAAGAGCAGCATCTTCAAGGAAAATATAAACTCCTCCTTTGTCCTCACATTTTTGATGAGCTTTTACATTGCCATCATTGCATGGTTCATAGCGGTTAATCTTGGCATGGAGATAACGATAATGGACATGCTTCTTATATCATTACTTGCAGGAATTTTTTCCGCACTGATAATGGTATTTTTCACATTCTTTATAGCATTTCTTTCTTACAGAAGAGGATGGAATCCTGACAATATAACTGCTCCTCTGATAACTCTTGCAGGAGATATAATAACGCTTCCCCTCCTTTTCTTTTCCATGGAGATGGTTTTTCTCATAAATGATTTGGAAAAGGAAATTCTGCTTTTTGGAATAGTCATTGCCACATTCCTTAATTTTGTCCTTTCCATAAAACAGCCCATTGCAAGAAGGATTATTATGGAAAGTGTTCCCGTGTTTCTAATATGTGGATTGCTGAGCAGTTTTTCAGGAAGTGTGATGGGCTCAAAATTTGATGCTCTCATGGGGAGTGCAGCCCTTCTCACCATTGTGCCCGCCTTCTTGGAGGATGGAGGGGCGATAGGGGGGATACTGGCTGCCCGTTTTTCTTCCGCTCTCCACATAGGTGATATGAGTTATAGGAGAAAAATTCCAAAGAATGCCATCGACCTATTTATGATAATGCATATCATAGGGCTGGTTATATTCCCCCTCATAGGGATTTTTGGATATGTAATAGGGAAAAGTATGGGACTGGCTGGCTACAGCATATCCCAAATGATAATCATAGCCCTTATAGCAGGGGAGCTCATGGTTTTAATTGTGAATTTTCTTTCCTACTATGTTTCTGTCATCTCCTTTAAAATGGGAGTGAATCCGGACAATGTGGCAATACCAATACTCACAAGTTTGATGGATTTTGTGGGTGTGAGTTGCTTAATTGGAGTCGCCCTTGTTTTAGGATTTGGCTAAGAGAATCTCTATAGCTGAAACATTTCTGTCTTCCATTTCCTCGGTAAAAATCTTTACATCCTTTATCTCTACACCTTCCAGAAACTTGTTTATGCTTATCTGGCAAGCATCCACGGCTGTGGATATGGCTCTTCCTCTTGCCTTTATGGTAACCTCGTTTGCTCCCTTCTCGAATTCTGTCACCACCGCTGTGGCATATTTTATTGGCGCTTTATTTCCTATATATATTACTGCTTCGGATTCCATTGAATGGCAATTCTTTTGTTTATATAAAGTTTTTGTGCGGAGATGAAGGCAAAGCCTTGGAAATGACACATTTCTGACGCTCGAAAATATATTGCATGGCTTAATAAATTTGAACGGGAATATTCACCCACTTTTCATGGTTCATATCCGAATGCATCAAAAGCAAATCCCCATTTTCTGTATATCTTTTCCTTTGTTTCTTCATCCATTGCATAGACACTTCGCCTGATACTCTTCTGGGACTTGACATACTCACTTATTTTTTCACGGGCATCTCTGAAGCTTTTGAGATTAAGTTCTGAATACATCCTTTTTATTTCTGTCATGGGCCTTTTCAGAAAATCTTCGTATTTCACTTCGGTAAGGTTCCCATCCGGCACTTCGTCTTTCTCCTTGAAATATTTCCTATACATCTTCACATAGAGATCCATCATATGTCGCTCAATTTCCTCCATAGGAGGGGGCCGCTGCACGCAGTAGCGAGGAAGTACAATGCGCAGGAATTTCATCATGGAAAAGTAAACCTCGTAGGGATTGCGGTAGATGTGTATGAATTGTGCATCAGGAAACATTTCAAGTAAAAGTTTTATGCGTGCAGTGTTGGAGGGATTTTTCAGCGCAAGTCTTCTCCCTTCTCTGTAGAGTGTCAGCTTTTTAAGAAGATAGAGATATTTCTCCTTCCATTCATTTATTGCCCTCTGCGGCACATCCTCCATGCAGACAAACCTGTAATAGAATTCCATG
>CAZWEL010000104.1:0-2270 GCA_964632955.1 uncultured Thermoplasmatales archaeon
ATAGATATATTCCGCATCCAAACCTGTTTTTTCAAGCACCATCATGGCTGCTTCTATGACTTCCTTTCCCACCCCATCTCCGGGCAGTATTGCTATCTTATACATTTTTTCCCTCC
The DNA here is from genome assembly GCA_964632955.1 of uncultured Thermoplasmatales archaeon. Lineage (GTDB taxonomy): Archaea > Thermoplasmatota > E2 > UBA202 > JdFR-43 > JAGGZK01. Next base: position 117 of record CAZWEL010000104.1, read on the forward strand.
TTGAGATATTTTATCAACCCACCAGCATCTATTATTTTCTGGATTATATCTGGATAGGGCTTTATCTTATATTCCTTTCCCTGGGTTATATTGCGTATCAATCCATCCTGTATATCCACTTCCAACTCATCCCCCTCATTTATCTCATCCGCTTCCTTCAATTCTATCACGGGCAATCCTATATTTATTGCATTTCTATAGAATATTCTTGCAAAGGATTTTGCTATGATGCATGAAATGCCAGCATATTTAAGGCATAGAGCCGCCTGCTCTCTCGAGGAGCCACATCCAAAGTTTTTGCCAGCAACAATTATATCGCCCTCATTCACCTTTTTTGAAAATTCGGGATACACCTCTGCAAAGGCATACTTCGCCATCTCATCCGGATTGGTAATCTTGAGGGCATACCCAGGATAAATCACGTCGGTATTCACATCATCCCCAAATTTCCATACCTTGCCCATCTCATCACCTCAGATATTTTCTTGGGTCTGCTATCTTTCCTTCTATGGCTGAAGAAGCCACAGTAGCAGGAGAAGCAAGATAAACAAAGGATTCCGGGGAACCCATTCTTCCCTGGAAATTTCTATTGGTTGTGGATATGGCTGTTTCTCCTGAGGCAAGTATTCCCTGATGTGCTCCAAGGCATGGACCGCATCCGGGATTTATTATCACTCCTCCTGCTTCAATGAATACATCCAGCAGTCCTTCCTTCATCGCCTCCCTGTAAATTTCCCAGGAAGCAGGAGCAATTATCAAACGCACATCCCTGGCAACCTTATTTCCCTTGAGAATCTTTGCCGCCTCCCTCAAATCCTCAAGCCTTCCATTGGTGCATGAGCCGATGAATGCCTGGTCTATTTCAATGCCTTCCGTTTCTTCTATACCCCTCACGTTATCAACGCTGTGCGGGCATGCCACCACGGGCTGCATCTCTGAAGCATTGAAGTTATATTCATCAATATATCTCGCATCCTTATCAGGCAGTATAAATTTGTGGGACTTTGCATTCCTCTCCTCAAGCCATTTCCTTGTTTTTTCATCGGGATAGACAAAGGCAACCTTTGCCCCCATTTCCATCGCCAAATTGGAAAGAACCATCCTGGAAGCAATGCTCATATCCCTTATTGTTTCTCCATCAAACTCCACAGCCATGTAGTTGGCGCCATCCGCCCCTAGATATCCTATTATACTTAGTATAACATCCTTAGCATACACGCCCTTGCTCAACTCTCCTTCAACATTTATTTTTATTGTCTCTGGCACCTTGAACCATATTTTTCCAGTAGCCCACACGCCAGCCATCTCCGTTGCCCCTATGCCTGTGGCGAATGCTCCAAATGCCCCTGCCGTTGTGGTATGACTATCCGTTCCAACAAGCACTATGCCGGGGCGGGAGAAGCCCTTCTCCGCCAGAACCTGATGACATATGCCCGTGTTTATGTCGTAGAAGTGCTTTATCCCCTGCTCCTTGACAAAGTTCCTTATCTTCTTCTGCCCCTCCGCCGTTTTTATTGATTCAGCAGGCACACGATGGTCAAATATTATGACTATCCTTTCATTATCCCACACCCTCTCCCTTCCAATTTCCTTAAACCATCTTATCACAAGGGCGGCATTCTCATGGGACATGGCTGTATCAACGCCTGCATAAACAATTTCCCCCGGCGATACACTTTTCCCGCTTGCTTCCGCAAGAATATTCTCTGCTAAGGTTCCCAATCTTTCACCTCCTTTCCCTTATAAACTGCTTTAGAAAAATCTATTCTCCTCATGGGGGGCTGGGTTTCAACCTCCTCGAAATAATGGGCGGAAAGCCCTGCAATCCTTCCATAGATGAATAATAATTTTGCCATCTCCGCCTTTATGCCCATATCCGCCACTATTGCCCCTATTGCCCCATCAACATTGAGGGGCAATCTTTTCCCCTTTGCCTGATAAAATACCTCCTCCAGAATCTCTGCAGCCCTCACGGCATCCCCTGCTACCTTCTCCTCTCTGGCTATTTTCAGCAACTCTTCCTTTCTCGGATCTCTGGAATGGATGCGATGTCCCAGCCCCTTTATTCTTTCTCTCCTCTCCATATATTCCCTCACCATTTTCCTCACCGCCTCCTCAACATCTTCCCCCCTGCATTTTTTGAAGAATTCTGCT
>CAZWEL010000105.1:0-2261 GCA_964632955.1 uncultured Thermoplasmatales archaeon
ACCCGGGCCATCCAAATATGAAAAAGAGATGCATATTTCAATATTTCTTTTGCTTTTCTGAATAGAAGAAGACGGCAAAGAGAAGGGCGGCGAATATGATTGAAATCGCTTTTCCCTTTTCCAGAAATTCATTATCCAAGAGATAATAGCTATAAACTTCATTAACAGTGAAAAGGTAATAATAATAGGGAAGTATGATGACTGCGGTTAAGCAAAAGCTCTTTATTATGCGGAGAAGAAAAGCAAGGTTGTAATTCCTTATTGAAGGAAATGGGGTTAGGAATATTGCAATGCCAAGCAGAATGGCATAAATAAATGCAAAATATTCAATGGTTATCCATTCGGGAATATCTTGGCTGGGATTCATCCTAACATGGATATAGAGTATATTGTTTATAACAACAGAAATAAATGAAGAAATCACAAATGCCCTGAAGGCATGGAATACATACTCTCTTATTGAAGAAAAGAGAGACATCCTCATTTTTTAAGCTTCACCTCCACCTCCATGAAATCATGGGCTACATATGAGGCAGGGAATATCTCTTTTGCCTCCTTTTCAAGCTCCTCCGCATCTCTATAGCGAGGGCTTATATGGGTGAGGTACAATTTTTCCACTTCGGCCTCTTTGGCAACCATTGCTGCCTGGCGAGCGGTGGAATGGCCATATTCCTTTGCTCTTTCCTCTAAGGAAGAATCGAAGGTGGCATCATGTATGAGAACATCGCTTCCCCTCGCCAGTTCTATCACTCTCTTGCAGGGCATTGTATCGCCAGATATAGTTATCTTTCTTCCAGGGCGCGGGGGACCGAGGACCATATCAGGGGTTATTTTTTTGCCATTTATTTCCACACTTTCACCCTGCTGAAGTTTTCTGAATAGTGGTCCCTCAGGAACACCAAGTTTGAGAGCCATGGGTTTGTTGAATTTTCCAGGACGCATGTCTTCCACAAGAGAGTAAGCAAGACATGGAACATTATGGCGGGCAGCAGTGCACCTTATTTCATATCCTTCAAATTTAAGAATATCTCCTGATTTCAAATCATGTCCTATAACAGGGTAGGAGGGACTGAAATATCCGAGATGAAGAATGGTATCCACTATTTTTTCAGTTCCCTTGGGCCCATAAATGTGCAACGCCTCCTCCCTATCGTTCAACTGCATTGTCTGAATAAATCCGGGAAGCCCAAGAAAATGATCTCCATGATGGTGGGTTATGAAAACCTTGTTTATCTGCATGTAACTTATGCTTGACCTCTGAATCTGCCTCTGCGTTCCCTCTCCGCAGTCGAATAACAATACTTCACCTCCCCTCTTTATGGCTACCGCTGAAACATTCCGCTGCACGCTAGGCCAGGAGCCCCCAGTTCCTAGGAAATGGATGTAGAGCTGCATCTATCCGAATTCTTCCAGCGCTTTTTTAACTTCCGCTATGTAGGTCAAAGCAGGTCCGCCTCCCATCAGAATTGCCACCGTCGCCGCCTCGAGTATTTCTTCTTTACTTGCCCCCGCCTTCAGTGCCTTTTCAACATGCAATCCTATGCAGTATTTGCATCTCGCCGTTATTGCCATCCCAAGTGCTATGAGCTCCTTGGTTTTTGTATCAAGATAGCCCTCTTTAAGCACGGAATCCATGAATTTTGTGAAGTCTCTCATAGTCTCTGGATTGTTCCTGCTGAGCATCTTCATTGCCCCATGAAAATCCTCTATTGCTTTCCTCATTTCTCCCATGATGTTAATTCTTCGGAAAGATAAAAAGGTTTGGAAGATGTGAAAAACAGAATGAAATAGGGTGTTATAACATTATAGTTCCCATAAATTGCTGAGAGATTAAATAAAATAAAAGGAGGAGGGATGTTAATCTATGGCAATAACTAGTGCCTTAAGGGCGGTTCCATTGTAAATAATATGAGGTATGTATTCATGGCTGGAGTAATAATAGCCCACATATCCCATCATGAATACGACTTGTTTCCCTGTGAAAGTATATTTTTCATCTGGATTTTTTATGGAAGAAATTTGTGTAACACCCTCTTTTACATCTATGAGAGCCATGGAGATAAACGCCTTTTCCTTTATGTTCATCCCACTGAGCCATGAACTGTAACCTTTGCCTTCTATGGTTATATTGCATTTCGACATTCCCTTTATTTCAAAATTTGTGGAAAAATGCTGGGCAGGGGTATCAACTGAAAACTGTATCAGTGAAAGAACAATGCATATAATCATGCCTACAAACAGTATTTTTTTCATTTTTACCC
>CAZWEL010000106.1:0-2220 GCA_964632955.1 uncultured Thermoplasmatales archaeon
TATTTTAGAGGACTGAAGATGATTACACCCCGCATACCGAGGGATACGATGGTTATAGGAAATTATGTGGTAAAGGCGGAAGCCAGCGACGCCCTTTCAGGCATAAAAAAGGTTGAATTTTATCTTGGTAAGAGTATGGCATATGAGGATGAACAAAAGCCCTTTGAATGGAGCATTGAAAAGGCATTTGGTGTTTATAATGTCACCGCCGTCGCTTTCGACCATGCTGGAAATTATGCAGAGATTTGCATAGAGGATGTGCAATTCATAAACTTTTAACTCACTATTTTTTTTACCTCGTCCCTCTCCATAGCCATTCTTAGTTCCATAGCCATTCTTCTTCCTGTTGACATATTTTTACGCCATAAAGAGTTGCCATAGGGATGTCCAATCCACATATGAACGTTGGTTCCGCCTCCTATACGGGGAGCTACATCATATATGTAAAAGTGTAAATCCTTGTCCACGCATGTCTGGAGGCAGAAGGGTCCTATTATTCCATAATCATAATGCTTTTTGCTTGCCTCCACAAATTTTTCTGCAAGCATGAAAGCCTTTTCCAGCAATGACTCCCGCAGGGTGGCTGAATTATGTCCGCATACGGTATATTCAGGTATTCTCTGTTTTTCTGAAAGGGAAAGTTGCTGGTCCGCGGGAAGGCGGACATGACCATCGAGGCTTGTTTCAAAACGCCAGTCTATGCCCAGAAGTTCTATTCTTTCCATTATGGGGGAGTAGAAAAAATCAAGGTTGAAGACGGGTCCTATTATATATCTCTCTATCCTTGCTTTTTGGAGGTCCTGTTCCGTAATGACTCCTTGCTTTATCAATTTCTCCGATTTTTCCCTGTATTCTTCAGGAGAAGAACATGTGAAAAAACCTCTTTCCAGTTTCTTTACAGCATGATGAAGTTTCACAATGCACAATTCGTTTATTTCATCAGGTGATTCAATTTTTTCGGGGAATGGAAGCCCTTCCTTCTCAAGAAGCCAGTAATAATCATGCTTCTCCCCCCTTTCCTCCATGCGGAGCATATTTCTTGAACCAAACATGGGAATAAAAAAATTGTTTTCTATCTCCTCCATGTTGCAGTATGAAGTAAAGGAACGATTTGGAATGAAGATGACATTCTCCTTTCTCAATCTTTCCTGATTTTTTTCCTTTAACACCTCATTGAATTTATCGAAAACCCATGTTTCATCAACAAATCCTGTCTTTCTTCCTGCAAATTCCACACTTTTAAAATATTTTTCATATGTCCTTTCCCTCCCTTTCTGGCAGATTGCTATGGTGGAAAAACCTTCTTCCTTTGCCCCATCAAATGTGTCCAGAGCGGAGTGGGAGGCAACGGCTGCCACCTTTATTTCATTTAAGTCATATTCATCCAGAATCTCCCATATTTTTCTTCTCTCAATCATGTGAGTAATACGGGAGAGGTTTTTAACTTTATTTTATGGGCAGCAATTTTTTATATCCTTTCTCCATGCCATTTCATGGTGGATGTTAAGGAATTTGCAGGTTTGAGACATATGCAGCCGGAAAAATTCTGCATAAAACCATATGACGTCATAGATGAGAAGGAGGCGGAGAAATTGAGGAAAAATCCTGATTCTGCCATTCACATGATTTTACCCCAGGGAGAGAACAAATATGAGGTGGCAAGGAGAGAGTTTGAGAGGTTTAAGGAAAAAATGGTGAGGGACGAGCCATCCATTTATTTATATGAGGAGAGCGGCGAGTTCACGCAGCGTGGCTTTATTCTGGGCGCTTCCTTAGCGGACTACGAAGCAGGGAACATAAAGAAGCATGAGGAGACGAGAGAGAAGCCGTTGCGGGACAGAATAAGGCATATTGAAACTCTTAAGGCAAATACAGGGCTTGTATGGACGATTTTCAAAAAAAATGAGGGGATAAAAGAAATCATGGACGAGATAATGGAGGAGGAGGCAATAGTGGACTTCGAAAAATATGGATATCGCCATCGTTTGTGGAAAATAAGCGATGGAAAAAAAATTGAGGAGATAAAGAAGGCGTTTGCTCCCATCCCTCTGTACATAGCAGATGGTCATCACCGGATTGCAGCAGCCTGGCATTACTGGAAGAAGTATGATGGAAATGAGGCAAGATATGTTATGGTTTTCGCCGCCAGCGATGATGAGGTGCGAATCCTCCCCTACAACAGAGTCATAAGAAAAATAGAAAGAGATGACTTTCTGGATG
>CAZWEL010000107.1:0-2209 GCA_964632955.1 uncultured Thermoplasmatales archaeon
CCCTTCAGCAAGCAGAAACTCATGGAATTTCCACGTGACGTGGTGGTGGGGCATGCTGTTCTGGATGATATACCAGAGCTTTGTGAGAGAATAAATTTGGAGGGCAGATGCATAGTTGTTCATGATGAGAATACAAGGAAGATAGCAGGGGAGAGAATAATACTTGCGCTCAAAAATGCATATGAGGTTGAGGATATAGTGGTTGGAAGGGCAACCATGAATGAAGTTACAAGGGTGCAGAGAAAGGCAAAGAAGGAGAAGGCGAGCTTTCTGGTAGCGGTGGGGGGAGGAAGCGTTATAGATATAGCAAAACTTGCCTCTTATAAGAGCAACATTCCCTTCATAAGTGTTCCAACTGCCGCATCCCATGATGGAATAGCATCCCCCCGCGCATCCATAAAAATGAATGGAGTGTCTGTATCCAAAGAGGCTCGCTCCCCTCTTGCCATTCTGGCAGACACAGCCATAATTTCCAAGGCACCCTACAGAATGCTTGCTTCAGGATGTGCCGATGTTATCTCCAATCTTACCGCGATTCTTGACTGGGAGCTTGCCTCTCGTCTGAAGGGAGAGTATTACAGCTCCTTTGCTGCTGCTCTTGCAAAAACTGCTGCCGAATTGCTCATAGAAAATGCCAAATTCATAAAGCCGGGAATAGAGGAAGGGGTATGGATTGCCGTCAAATCCATGATTGTTTCCGGTGTGGCGATGAGCGTCGCCAATTCCTCCCGTCCGGCAAGCGGGGCTGAGCATATGTTCTCCCATGCCCTGGATAGAATTGCCCCCGGCAAGGCAATGCATGGGGAGCAGTGTGGGATAGGGGCTATAATGATGATGTATCTTCATGGCGGTAACTGGGAGAGGATAAAGAATGCCCTCAGGGAAATAGGTGCTCCCACCACCGCCAAGGAGTTAGGATTCACCAAAAAGGAAATCATACAGGCACTCACTATGGCACATGAGATAAGGAAGGAGAGATATACTATCCTTGGCACAGACGGCATAACAAAGGATGCAGCTGAAAAACTTGCAAAAATAACAGGGGTGATTTAAATGGCTTTAATAACACTTGTGGGAAAGAAAATGGCGAAGGAGGGTAATGAATTTATTTATCTGGGAATAAATGAGATATGCAGAAGCTGCCGCCTCAAGACAGTGTGCTCCAATCTTCAGGAGGGGCGGACATACAGAATAGTGAAAGTAAGGGACAAAACCCATGAATGCCCACTTCATGAGGAGGGCGTTGTGGTGGTGGAAGTGGAAAAACTCCCCATCGAGGTGAATATAAAAAAAGAGGAGGCGGAGGCGACCGCCGTCTCATTTCATCCAGTAAAATGTGACAGAGTGCTTTGCGAGGAATATGATGCATGTGTGCCCGGTATAAAGGAAAAGGATTACAGAATTGTTGAAGTGCTTGGAGATGTGAAATGTCCCCGCAATCTATCTCTCACAAAGGTTCTCATAGATGATATAAAATAAACAGAGTTATTTTCCAAAAAATTAAGAGAAACAAATATTCACAACATTGTTTTAATAAAATGAACAAAAATTTCATCCATTTTTATAAATTTAAGTAAAATTTAAGTATATACTTTTATTAACCTCTCCATGATGAGGATAATACCTGTTGTCATAGGTGTAATATCTCTTTTAACCGCCGCCATAATGGCTCTCCGCGTTTTTAAAAAATCACCCGGAAACAAAAAAATGCAGGAAATATCCCATGCGATACAGCGTGGAGCCATAACATTTCTCAATGAGGAATATAAAGTAATATCCATATTTGTTGCCATAGTTTTTTCTGTCCTGATTCTCGCAAGTTTCTATACAGATTTGCCATGGCAGACATCCCTTGCATTTCTCACAGGAGCCGTATTTTCAGCCCTTGCCGGCAACATAGGCATGAGGGTTGCCACGTCCGCCAATGCTAGGGCAGCGGAGGCATCCAAGAAGAGCATTATTGATGGGTTGATAGTAGCATTCTCCTCCGGCTCCGTGATGGGACTCAGTGTGGTGGGGCTTGGCTTGATAGGAGTTTCGCTATTCTACATCCTTTTCAGCAATACAGATGTGGCAAGCATATTATTTGGCTTTGGATTCGGGGCGAGCAGTATAGCATTGTTTGCAAGGGTTGGAGGAGGAATATATACAAAATCAGCAGATGTGGGCGCCGATCTGGTTGGAAAGGTGGAGGCGGGTATTCCTGAAG
>CAZWEL010000108.1:0-2148 GCA_964632955.1 uncultured Thermoplasmatales archaeon
GGCCCGGTGGGATTCGAACCCACGGTCTGCAGCTCCGAAGGCTGCCGCCTTGTCCACTAGGCTACGGGCCCCCTCTTTCATTCTTCTTATCGGTTGCTTTCAGGATTTTTTCCATCAATTTCCTGAACTCGCTTGGAAGAATCGTTCTTTCAATCACATCCTTTGCACCCGCTTCCATGAGTTTGTTTGCCCATGCAGTGGCGAACCATGCCGTATAACCATATATATTTGCATCAGGGTCAAGAGAAAGAATCTGCCTTGTTGCCTCCACACCATCTATTTTTCCTACTCCCCATTGTGTCAGATTGAGATCCATGATGACTAAATCTGGCTTTACTCCCTTTTCCATGAGTTTTCTGTATTTCTCCACTCCTTCTTCGCCTGTTGATGCCTCATAGACAGCCACTGGAACTTTTATCTTGTAAAGATTTCTTTTTATGAGCTCTCTCATGGTATCCTCATCATCCACTACCAGAACCACCTTTTTATTCATCTATTCTGAAATTTTTAACCTGCTTTAAACTTTGTTAAAGATATTTTCAAAATTAAAAATCATTCAGCCAGTATGTTGGCTGAGCCATTTATATGGGCTTCATAGCAGTTATCACAGAGATAGGCGGAGATTTCTTCCACAAAATGGGCATGCTCATGGCAGATTTCCTGATAACAGTGGTGACATTTCTCCTCGCTTTTCCTGCCGCATATATAACAACCCATGGAATTATAATAGAATGAGTTATTTAACTTTATGCGGGTTGTGTTTGAGCTTTCAAAGGAGCATCCTACCTTACCTGTTGCCGAAGTGAGGGGTTGCATTGGCTCGTATCATGAAAATTATGAGGAAATATATCACAATGGCATTTACATTGCAGACATGGATGAAAGATATATTAAAAAAATATGCTCCAGATTGGCGATGTCCTTCAGCATTAATAAATTTGTTGGAATCGGCATCAAATCTTTAAAAAATCTAAAAATAAAGGGAACATTCAAGGTGGAGGGCGGGCGCTCCATTCAAAGAAAGGAAATAGGGGCAGAGATTGTCAAAAACCTGGGATTGAAAGCAGAAATGAAAAATCCTGAAAATGTGGTAAAAATTTTTGCGGGAAGGGGAGAAATTATGATAACGGAGGAAATATGCAGGATAAACAGGAGTCAGTTTGAAGAGAGGAGGGCAAGCAAATGGCCCTTTCCTCTTCCCACAGCCATGCATCCAAGGATTGCTAGAACCCTTGTAAACCTCTCTGGTATAAAAGATGGCAATACACTGCTTGATCCCTTCTGCGGAGCTGGTGGAATATTAATTGAGGGGGGACTTATTGGATGTAGGGTTAAAGGTGTAGAGATAAAGAAAGATGCTGCCATAGGATGTGAGAAAAATCTGAAACATTATGGAATTGAAGATTATGAGATAATGACAGGAGATATGAGGGAATTTGATCTTTCAGGAGTGGATGCTGTGGTCACCGACTTTCCCTATGGCAGATCTTCTCATCTCTCCGATAAAATGGAAAAGCTTTATGAGGAAGCAATTGAAAAAATTGCCGATTGGACATCCAAGGTGGTAATAGGCATGCCATCCCTTGACTTCCTTCCACTGGTGGAAAATTATTTTGATGTGGTAGCAATACATCCTGCCCGTGTTCACAAAAGTTTAACCCGATTTTTTTACATTCTTCGGAAATGAAACAAATCTGTTCCCCTTGATATAGAACCTCAAAGGTATATCCATGTCTCTGCTCACCCCTATTCTGTAACTCCTCTCCACCTGAAAATTTTTTTCTTTTCTACCTTCAATATATATTTCCTCCCTCCTATAAATCCTCAAACCATTATGCCTGCTATCTATCCCGAAAGCCTGGGTGAATTTTCCCGGTCCGGAGGTGAGTTCCCTTATATTTTCCCTTCCCCTTCTCTTCCTCATTATCTCCATTCCTTTTATTGGCTCAACCGCCCTTATAAGCACTCCTGATTGCTCTCCCTTTTTCATTGTTGTTATGTTAAATAGCCAGTTCCCGTGAACCATGTATATGAATGCTCTGCCCGCCTCCCCTCCCATTATCTCCCCTATGCTCTTATTCCTTGCCCTTGAAGCGGGGTCGCTTAGCCCATAATAGGCTTCGGTCTCCACTATCATTCCTTTCAATA
>CAZWEL010000109.1:0-2138 GCA_964632955.1 uncultured Thermoplasmatales archaeon
GGGTGTCGTTGTCATACCATGCATAATGGAGACATCTTTCCAGAAGATTTACAGAAGGTGAAATGGAGTCATACAATGCCACCTTTATTTCATGTTTATCTCTGGAAGAACCATTTCCAGGATTAAAACTCATGAGAAGAAAGACAAGCAGTAAAGCCATATATCCTTTCATTACGGCGTAATTCTTTTCAATCTTATATATTTTATTCCTTTACCCACCATGGCAAATATCATTTCCTTCTTTACAGAATGGGCAAGCCTCACCGCCCTGCTCACTTCCGCCCATGTTGTTTCATAGTCTTCATCAACCACATGAACCAGATAGGGAGCGTGACTCCTTTCGGGATTCCCCTCATACACCCTGAAGTGGGAGCCGAATTTGAAGCCAGTTTTTGGAAGAAGTCTCATTTTTCTCAATTCCTTATAAACCATCAATCTTTTTTCTATATCTGGCTGAATTTCCCGGGCATGTTTTATAAATCTCTCCATGCTCATCTTCCTCCCTTTCCTTGTTATCTTCACCCCTCTCTCCGCCAGATATGCGGCTTCCATCAGTGAGAGCTGGGTGTAGTCCCCTATTTCCCTCCCCACAAAATCTTCCCTCAATCTCTCTCTCAATTTTTCATCTCTCGTTATACATCTATCATTGAGAAGTATTATTTTCCCTTCATAATCTCCTTCCTTTACCTTCCCCCTCATTCTGAAGAATTTTGCTATATAATATGTTATATCTCCTTCCTCATCCACTATCCCGAGGATAAGTTTATTTTCCGCCTCCTCTATATCCCTTTCCACCTCCAATATTTTAAAGGTGGCTCTCTCTGATATAGCCTTCACCCGAAAGGCGGGCTTGGCGGGCGGGCGCTTTCCCCTTTCATAAAGGAGAAATGTGTTTCCCTCCTCCATCCTCACTATATACCCCCTTTCCCTCAAATCCCTGTAAACGAGATATTTTATCTCAAAATCGGGTATGTATTTCAAAGCATATTCCATAAGTTTTTCTAAATTAACCCTCTTTCCGCCCTTTCTCACCTCCACCTTTCCCTTTTCAAGAAGATAGCAGGTTTCTACGAGATTCAGATTGAGCCTTCCATCCATTTTTCCATAACATCCTCTATTATACAATCTGTTGCCATCTCCTGCCTTTCTTACCACACAGGAATCTTCATCAACATCTACAAGAGAAGCCTTCACCATTTTCTCTCTATATAACCAACTATCCCCTCAAAAACTTCCCTTCCATCATTGCCCTTCCATCCAGGATTCTGCCATGGATGAAATGCTCTTTCAGGATGGGGCATCATCCCCATTATATTTCCCTCGTTATTGCATATCCCTGCTATGTTGGCATAGGAACCATTGGGATTCCATGGATAGCCGGCGAGGTTGCCATCCATATCCACATATCTGAAAACCACCTGTTTTTCATTAACCTCCTGAGCATATTCATCATCCTTAAAAACCAGTTTTCCTTCCATGTGGGCTGATGGTATTAACCCTATCTTCCCCTCAGGTATATTGGATGTGAGTTTGCATCCTCGCCCTTCATGCCTCACCAGTGTCTGCCTGCATTCAAATCTGTTGGAATCGTTGGTGGCTAAGCATGCCTCTGGTTCATCACTTATGCCATTTAAGGCAGGGAGAAATCCCATTTCTATAAGAACCTGAAAGCCGTTACATATGCCAACCATCACCCCGCCATTCTCCACAAATTTTTTAAGTTTGCCCGCCACACCCGCCCTTAGGCGGGCGGCAAAAATAGCACCCGCCCTCACATAATCGCCGGCGGAGAAACCACCTGGCAGGAATATGCACTGGTAATCTTCCACGTTTTTTATGCCCCTTTCAATTTCTTTCAGGTGAACATATTCCGGCTTTGTTCCCAATTCCTTGAATGCCAGATATGTTTCATATTCGCAGTTGGTTCCCTCCATCTGGAGTATTGCCACTCTAATCTCTTCCCTCTGCACATTGTTAAAGAGGATGGCATATAAAAATTTTTGAATGGAATATGCATCATGCAAAATTTTATTCTTCTGCATAGGGACTTTGCATATCCGAAATTAAGGAGATGGCATAGGGTTATTCAACATACTTGAATATCCATGATTTATAATCCTGGTCCTCTGATTCTCTCC
>CAZWEL010000110.1:0-2076 GCA_964632955.1 uncultured Thermoplasmatales archaeon
TATGAAGGTTACCGTATCACCGCCTTTCTTGAGATTGTAAAAGGTTATGTCGCTCTCCGTTCCCTTCTTCCCGAGATTTCTTCCATATCCCGCGATTCCCAGCAGTGCCACATTTAGATTTCCCATTCCATCACCGAAGATGCTGAATTCTCATCCAATATAAATAATTTCAGCCCTCAGTCATTCGCCAATATGCCCTACATACCTCGCCATACCATCACAGCACGCTACTGAGGCGACCACCATCCACAGGTATCATCGCCCCGTTTATGTAGGATGCATAATCAGTGGCAAGGAAGGCGGCAAGATAGCCAATTTCCTCCGGCTCTCCTAACCTTGCCGCTGGAATCGGCTCCGCATATTCCTTCAATGCTTCATCAACACTTTTCCCTTCTCTTCTTGCCCTATCCGTAGCAAGCTGTATCATTCTGTCGGTTTTTATTATCCCGGGCATTATTCCATTGACGGTTATGCCCTGCTTCCCCACCTCCTTCGCCAGAGTTCTTACCAGCCCAGCCATGGATATCCTCACCACATTGCTGAGTGTGAGCCCCATAATTGGCTCCTTTATGGCTACACTGGTGGAGTATATTATTCTCCCCCATCTCTTTTCCATCATATGGGGAAGAAGTGCTTTGGTGAGATGGACTGCAGGGTATAGAAGGATATCCACCGCATTTTTCCAGTCATCCATATTCAGTTCCGTGAAATAACCTGGCTTTGGTCCTCCTGTTGAGAAGAAGAATATATCCACATTTTCCGCCGTTTCTGCCACATTTTTTAAATCATCCTCTCTGGATAAATCGGCAACTATGTAATCTGCTCTCCCTCCTTCCCCCTCAATCTTTCTTTTTGCCCTCTTCAAATTCTCTTCATTTCTTGAAAGGAGAATAACTTCTGCTCCCGCAAGAGACATCACCCTTGCCACCCCAAAACCTATTCCTTTCGATGATGCAGTTATTATAGCCCTTTTTCCTTCCAGCAAAATATTCATGATATGGAGTATTAAGGCAATATAAAATTATTTTCTCCTGTCCTCTCCTGCTGGGTCAACATGAATTGTCGCCTCCAGTCCCATTTTCTCTCTCAATGCACTCTCGATTCCATCGGCAATTTTGTGAACATCTTTGAGTTTCATCTCTGAAGGAAGGCGTATGTGAAGAGTGAGTTCAACATGGTTGCCATATCTGTGTATGTGGAGATGATGTATATCCTTCACCATAGGAGCAATCTTTCTTATCACTTCCTCTATCCTTCCAGCCATCTCCTTATCCACATTCTCCCCCATTATGGAATCAACCACCTCCCTCATTACATGATATCCCATGTAGATTATGAAGAGAGATATTGATATCCCCATCACGCCATCCACCCACCAGTATTCCCTGCCTGCAAATATGGCAATGGCAATAGCAACGGATGCAATGGAATCGCTCCTGTGATGCCAGGCATCCGCCACAAGAGAGGATGAACCCATTTTGCTTCCCACTTTAATGGAAAGAAAAGCCATCACTTCCTTTACCACAGCAGATGCGAGAAATATGATTACTGCTCCCATTCCATATACTGCCCCTTCATGCATATATAATTTTCTACCCCCTTCCCACAGAAAACTTGCACCAATCACCATGAGAAGGGTGGAGAGAACTATTGCCGCGACTTCCTCTGCCCTTCCATGGCCAAATGGATGGTGCCTATCTGCTGGCTTCGAGGAAACCCAGAGTCCAAAGATTACTATGAGGGAGGTGATGGTATCTGATAGAGTATGCCATGCATCCGCCCTCATGGCAACCGAGTTGTATTTCCAGCCAGCCCAGTATTTGAGGGTAAAAATAAATATGTTGGCAACTATGGAAAACAATGCCACCATATACCCTGTTTTCCTGTTTTCTCTCATGCTCTCACATGTATAGCCATATGATCTCTTGCATAGGGAGCAAGTTTCTTTGCCTCAACGATTTCATATGCTCTCGCCATATTTTTCTTCACCTCTTCAAAAACATCCTCTGGCTTTTTTGATATGTCGATGCTTCTCGCCTTCACCGCAAGCATTATCCAGCCGTTCTTTTTAAGGAA
>CAZWEL010000111.1:0-2048 GCA_964632955.1 uncultured Thermoplasmatales archaeon
GGCCGCCGCCTTTCCGGGCTAGGCTATCCCAGCGCAATCGCAAGGTTAATATTGGCAGCATTTTATTAACCTTACCATGGAAATAGAGGTGGAGATGAAAGGGCGAAAGGAAAAAATAAAAATTCCTGATGGTTCGACAGGAGAAGATTTGCTTAAAAAGCTTGGCTTTTCTCCAGATGAGGTTATAATAATAATGAACAATACTCCAATACCATATAATGAGCAGTTGAAAGAGGGAAAAATAAAATTAATAAGGGTGGCATCGGGAGGCTAAAAGAAATCATCCAGTTTGGCATGCCTCACCTTGTCATTTCTGAATAATGAATCCATGAATTTCTCGTAGAGAAGTATTCTCTGCTTTGTGTAATTGGAGACATTGAAATCATCCGCCAGTTTTTTTGCTGCCTCCAGATATTTCTTCACCGACTTTTCATGTACTGTAAGAACAAGATTTCCACCACATTTAAGACATACACCCTTCAGGGGCACTCTCCTGTATTTTGTATTACATTTTATACATCTAAATTGCTGACGAGTGAATGCCCTCATATTTCCAACCAAATCTGGGAGGAAATGTTTCTGTATCACCCTGCTCGCCACATCCTCCTCATCAACAGCCCTTATCTTTATAGCCAAAGAGAGCTGAGCCATCAGTTTCTCCTCCATTTTATCAAGTTTTTTATATGTGGATATCTTTGGTCCCTCAGAAATGCTGGAGGTGTCATGGGTGAAGAAAAATCCGCTGTACTCTCTTCCGCTCTCCAACCTGTTGGAAACAATTTCTATCATCTCTTCAACTTCCTTTGGATGGGGAAATTCAAGTGTTTTTCTGTAAAATTCCAGGGGGTATTTTTCGACAATATCAATGTTCAGTGCTTCCTTATCTATTTCCAATGGATATATCCTAGTGGCTATAACGAGCGGCAAATCCATCCTTCCTCCTCTCCCTTCGGGTATATACTCCCTTGAGAAATTGATTAGAGTATCCAGCAAAAGCATTACTGCATCTTCATCTCCATCGCAATTTCTTCTTTTTGCAGCATGAAAGAAGGGATGGGCACAGCATACATTGGCGTTTATGAACCCTATTATTCTCCCTATCACCCCTGCAGAGGTATGCGGAGATAAGCCAACAACCAGATGCCCCACTAGATCCTCTTTTCTTTCCACATTGTAATAGGGCTTCATCCCATAGATCTTCACAAGTGAATCATCAATAAATTTTGCAACTCTCATAAGATAATCTCCCGCCTTTGTGGATGGAATGATATCCTGCGGTTTTAGTTCACATATCTGGTCTCCTCTCTCCAGTGGCTCACCCTTATAATCATGAGTGTATCCCAGTTTTTTTAGTACTTCCACATCCGTTCCTATCTCATAGGGTTTAAAATGAGTAAGAGGCATGTTTGTCATATCAAAGCGGGATGTACCATCCTTGAATACATATATTCCATGCATTGCCCTCAATATTCCCTTTCCCATCCACTCCGGTGTTTTTCCCTTTGAGGATAAACCTATCACACCCTTTATTTTTGGAAGAATGGAAATTCCCATCTCCCCAGCCATCCTTTTAACTTCTTCCGCCACATTTATTGTATATTTCTCTATTTTTCCTGTAAAATGGGTATGTCCTCCGCATTCACATCTTGCTCTATATGTTCTCTTCCCACATACCTCACATCTTCTCTCCCCCATTTCCACTTCTGCCTTTCTTGCTTCCAGCAACAACCTTTCCTTCCCTCCAGCAAGTCCCACTGGAAAGAGGAGATGGGGCGAGGTCTTCATCTTTCTTTCTGCCGCCTTCTCGGGCCTCCCCATCCTGGCCCCTATCCTATAGGGTGAGCGGGGCATTATTTTCACGCCAGACATTTCCTGCACTGCCTCCATGGGCTCCGCATCGCTTTTTCTCTTTTCCCTCAACTCATTGTCATGTGCCTCAAATCCAAGACATCTTATGAGGGGAAGGGCATATCTCTCAACGACATACTCCTCCCTTTCCAGATGAAGGGCGCCCAGTTTGAGCAGGATTTCCTTCACCCTCTCATCCT
>CAZWEL010000112.1:0-1965 GCA_964632955.1 uncultured Thermoplasmatales archaeon
TCTTTCCTCCCGAAGTGAGTTTATCCATTTTTCAAAACAAAAATTTTAATAAGGGATGGCGATACACTACCAATGAAACCTCTGGAAGTCATCCACTCCAGCCTTGAAAAGCGAATAGTTGTTGAGTTAAGGGGGAATAGGGAGTATAGAGGAATATTGGAAGGATATGATCACCCTCACCTAAATCTCATCCTCAGAAATGCGGAGGAATTCATAGAAGGGGAGAAGAAGAGGGAGATGGAAAAGGTTATTGTGAGAGGGGACAATATAATATACATACTGGCGTGATAAAATGGGAAAGGGAACACCATCAAAGGAAGGAGGAGGAAAAACCCATATCGTCTGCAGGAGATGTGGCAGACATGCCTATAATGCGAGAAAGAAATATTGCGCCGCCTGTGGTTATGGGAGATCGAGGCGCCTCCGCCGTTACAGCTGGAAAAAATGAATGAAAGATGTGGGATTGTTGCCATATCTTCAAAAAATGATGTAGCTCAGGATATATATGTCGCCCTCACCGCCCTCCAGCACCGCGGGCAGGAGGCGGCGGGCATGGCAATTTATGATAAAAATCTTCAGGCATACAGAGGACTGGGACTTGTGGGGGAGGCATTCAAAGATTTTGATTTTGGTCGCCTGAAGGGAAGGCAGGGGATAGGGCATGTTTATTATTCCATCAAAATATCCACGCCTGAAAATGCCCAGCCCACCCTGATTCATACATCTGCTGGAGATATTGCCATAGGGCATAATGGGATACTCACGAACGCAGAAAAACTGAAAGAGGAGTTGATGGAGGGGGGACATAACTTTTTTTATGGAAATGAAGAGGAAGCGGTCATATATCTTCTTTCCGACAATCTCAAAGAAAAAAATGTTGAAAAGGCGGTGAAGGCAACGATGAAAAAACTGGAGGGCAGCTATTCCTTTACCTTCATGGTAGAGAATCGTGTCTTTGGGTTGAGAGATCCGCTGGGCATAAAACCATTATGTTTGGGAAAGATAAGAGGGGGTTACATGATAGCATCCGAATCTGTGGCAATAGATGCCCTCGGAGGGGAAATAATAAGGGACATAGAACCAGGAGAACTTGTGGAGATAACATCAGATGGCTACAAAAGTTATAAGCTCATGGAAGAGAAGCATAAAGCCCACTGCTTCTTTGAATATGTATATTTTGCAAGGGCAGATTCAGTCATTGATGGCATAGAAGTTTATAGTGTAAGGGAAAGAATAGGAAAAATACTGGCGAGGGAACATCCTGTGGATGCTGACTATGTTGTACCCATTCCTGATTCTGGGAGGGCTCATGCATATGGGTTTTCAAAGGAATCGGGCATCCCCCTGGCGGAGGGGCTCATGAAAAACCGCTATATAGCAAGAACATTCATCCTCCCCACGCAGAGCATAAGGGAGAAACTGGTGAGGTTGAAGGTGAATCCAGTTAAAAGCATAGTGGAGGGAAGGAGAATAGTGCTCATCGATGATTCAATAGTGAGGGGTACAACCATGAAAAAAATCGTGGAGTTAATGCGCCACCATGGGGCAAAGGAAGTTCATGTGAGGATTGGTTCTCCACCTATCATAGCCCCATGCTATTTTGGCATAGATATGACCACAAGAGAACAGTTGATGGCGTCCAGCAGGAGTGTGAAGGAAATAGAGAAGAAAATAGGGGCTGACTCCCTTGCCTATATCTCCATCGAGGGCATGCTTGAGGCGATAGGGATGGATAGGGATGAGATGTGTCTGGGATGCATCACTGGAGAATATCCTGTAAAAATTGGGGGAGAGAAGTATAGATTTCAGGAGAGATTGGAAAGATGGGAAGAAGATTAATTTTTCTGCTGTTTTTAATCATCCTTCTTATTATTGTGGTGGCATCTTTTGGTGTAAAGGAAAAGAGCGGGGAGAATAAAGTTGAGATAAGGATTAATCCCCAGAACTTTTCCATTATGGAGAATG
>CAZWEL010000113.1:0-1962 GCA_964632955.1 uncultured Thermoplasmatales archaeon
GACCCATAAAAATTGAAGCGGGAGTGCTCTACAGGGCAGATGGCTCCTGCTATCTTGAATGGGGTGGAAATAAAATAATGGCAGCAGTGTATGGCCCTAGGGAAGCGATGCCACGCCATATACAGGACCCTACTAAAGCCATAGTAAATGCACGCTACAACATGGTGCCCTTTAGCGTGGAGGACAGGAAGCGCCCCGGTCCGGACAGGAGAAGTGTGGAAATATCGAAGGTTACCTCCGAAGCTCTGGAAGGAGTAATATTCACTGAACTCTTTCCAAGGGCAACCATTGATGTATGCATAGAAGTACTGGATGCAGAGGCGGGGACAAGATGTGCTGGTATAACGGCTGCCGCCGTTGCCTTAGCGGATGCGGGCATACCCATGCGTGATCTGCCTGTGGCATGTGCTGCCGGCAAGGTGGATGGAACAGTCGTGCTTGATTTAACAAGCGATGAGGATAAGGAAGGGGATGCCGATTTGCCCATTGCCATTGCTCCTAGGACCGAAGAAATCCTGCTAATGCAGATGGATGGTCATATGACGCCAGCAGAATTTGATGAGGCGGTGGAATTGGCTATAAAAGGATGCAGGGAGGTGAGCAAATTGCAAAGGGAAGCGCTGATGAATAAATATAAAACATTCGAGGTGGAATAATGGAAATACCAGAAGTTAAGAGAATATCTGCTGTCAAGCGAGATTATCTTGCTAGGCTGGCAAAGGAGGGAAAAAGGCCGGATGGGAGAGAAGCAGATGAATATCGCCCCATAAAGATTGAGAAGAACATCCTCAAAAATGCAGAGGGTTCGGCAAGGGTGAGGATAGGGAATACCATGGTGATGGCGGGAGTGAAGGCAGACATAGGGGAGCCATACCCTGACTCGCCTGAAGAAGGAGCCATGAGCACCTCCGCTGAATTGCCACCGATAGCATCGCCAGAATTTGAATCTGGACCTCCCAAACCAGATGCCATTGAACTTGCAAGGGTGGTGGATAGAGGCATAAGAGAATCGGGCTACATAGACATGAGCAAGTTGTGCATAGAGCCGGGAGAAAAGGTATGGATTGTGTTCATAGATCTGCATGTTCTGGATTATGATGGGAATCTCTTCGATGCATGTTCTCTTGCTGCCTCCGCTGCCTTGCAGAATGCTGTGCTTCCATATGAAAAATTTGATTTGGGAGAAAATAAGCCACTGCCAGTAACATCTCCTCCAATAAGTTGCACATTCGTGAAATATGAAGATTTCATTGTTGTGGATCCATGCTTGGATGAAGAGCAGATTGCACAGGCACGTTTCACCGTTGCTTTAGACGAAAAGGGGGACATAAGAGCGATACAGAAAGGTTTAAAAGGAACTTTCACTATCGAAGAGATAAAAAATATTATAAACAGGGCACAAATTCATGCCCGTAACATAAGGAAGTTGCTGGAGGAATAAAATGGCAAGAAGGACAAAAAAGGTCGGCAGCACAGGAAGATTTGGTCCGAGATACGGCGTAAAGATAAGACATAGGGTTAGGGGGATAGAGGAGAAGCAGAGGCAGTGGCATGTATGCCCCAATTGTGGAAGGAAGAAGTTGAGGAGAGAGAGCACAGGGATATGGGTATGTAGGAAATGCAACACCAAGTTTGCGGGTGGAGCATACTATCCAAAAACCAATGCTGGAAGGGATGTAGAAAAGAGCATAAAGAGCATCTTGGGTGAATAAGATGATAACATATAAGTGTGCCTCCTGTGGAGAGAATGTGGAGATAGATACAGGGAGGATGGGAATAAAATGCCCCAAATGCGGGGGAAAGATATTTTATAAGGAGAGGGGCACCGTTTCAAAACATCTGAAAGCAAGATAATGCATTGCGCAAGAATAAAAATAAAAAGCAGATTTGCTGAAACAATTTTTCATGCCCTCCGCCAGGAGGAGGCGCCCAGCGCAAAGATAAATTGCAGAATGGAGGGTG
>CAZWEL010000114.1:0-1929 GCA_964632955.1 uncultured Thermoplasmatales archaeon
GGAATGGGCGAAGAAAAATGCGAAAAATACAGAGAGCATATTAGAAATGAGGGCATCAAGATATATAAGAAACAAGAAGAGGATGAAACTGCTCCTCTATATTCTCTTCGCCATGATATTCTTCTTTGCCACCGGTTCCTATACTGGCATCTCTCCAGCATTCGTGGCTTTATCTGGAGCCATAATGGCGATGCTCTTCTCCATGGCGGAGCCGAAGGAGGCATTTAAATCAGTGGAGTGGTCAACCCTCATTTTTTTCATTGCCCTTTTCTCTCTTGTTGGAGGGCTTCAGGAAACAGGTTTGCTTGACGAGATGGCGAGGGGGATAGCATCCCTTTCCTCCAGCATTTTTATACTCGCCCTTATAATTTTATGGGTTTCAGGAATCTCCTCCTCCTTTGTTGATAACATTCCCATAGCAGCTGCTTTCATACCTGTAGTATCGTCTCTCTCCTCAATAACCCACAGCGGAATATTCTGGTGGGCTCTCGCCATGGGGGTTGGTATGGGTGGAAACATAACACCTATTGGTTCTTCTGCAGGAGTGATAGCCACAGGTCTCTCAAAAAGATATGGGCATGAAATCTCAACTAGGGAATGGCTGAAATTCGGAACGCTGGTGGGGGTGGCAACCATGACGGTATGCTCTTTTTTCCTTTTATTGATGACATGACTTATTCCTCTTAAGAATATATGGAATAGAACCCGCCCTCCAAATCTATAATTTTCCCTTATATTTCTCTGATTTATGGGTAATTCCCCCACTATATAATAATTTTGTTCTCTCACAACAATTTTGTTCGAAATTAGCAATATATATGGCTATATAATATATTGTTGGACAATGAGAGAAATGTACTCCCTTGAGAAAATGGATGGCATGCATCAAAACCTCCATATTCAGAGCAAAAATGATGGAGTATTCATAGCGGATGCAAGAGGAAACATAATTTATGCCAACGATAGGGCAGAATTTGTATATGAGATGGAGAAAGAGATAAAGAAGATAATCAGAAATGGAAGCATGTATTTCGTTGCTGATAATAAAGAAATTTCTCTCTATCCCATGATAAATGGAAAATCAAAATTTTTCTTCGGTGTGGTGAGGGACAGGACGGAAATAGTGAAGATGATGAAGACGGTGGCGGCTGCCTATGAAGGCATGAAGGCATTTAAGGAGGATGTTGCCCATTACTTTTTCAATCCCATATGTATTGCCAAGGGATATCTTCAACTTGCCATGGAAGGAGAAAAGGATACGGAGGAAAAAATAAAAATAGAGAAGGTGAGGGAAGCCATAGAAAGGATAGAAGCGGTTGTGAGAAACATAGTGATGAATGGAAAAATAAGTGAATGATTTTTATTGGAAATGAAAATGGACCGGGCGGGATTTCCTAGGGAGTGCATTTCAGATGCAAATCCCATTTGAACCCGCGACCTCTTGCTCGCGAAGCAAGCGATCTTCCTCTGATCTACCGGCCCCTTAGTGTGTTAAAAATAAATCCATATATATCTTTTATTCAATGGATATGTGGGAAATGCCCTCATCATCCTCGTACACCCTTATTATGTGCTCCATTGCCTCCCTTATTTCATCTATATGGGTTATGAGGATAATCTGTTTGAACTGCTTCCTCAGTTCCGCGAGAGCATTGAGAATATTTTTCCTCCTTTCCCTGTCCTGGGAGCCAAATATTTCATCCAGAGCGATGAACTCGAAGACCACATCGGAGCGCTGAACTATCAACTCGGAGATGTCAAGGCGGAGAGAAAGGTTGGCAACATCTTTTTCACCTCCTGAAAACCTGTCAAGCTCAAACTTTTCCCCTCTGTCATATATTAATATGTTGTAGTTGTCATCTATCTCTATTTCTTTGTATTTCCCATCGGTGAAGAGGGAGAGAAAGTGGGATGCGTAGTGGGAGAGGA
>CAZWEL010000115.1:0-1918 GCA_964632955.1 uncultured Thermoplasmatales archaeon
AAAGGAAGGCGATAAGGGAGAGGGAAAGAATCGTCAGGAATATAATCTTAACTGATGAGGGATGGGATGTTTATAATAAGGGCATAACCATTGAGGAGGAGATCTCTCAGCTCACCCCTGAAATAATAAAAAGTGGAGAGTGGAAAGATAAAAAGTTCAGGAAGTATGATGTAAAAGCATTTGCTCCATCCATTTATCCCGGCAAGTTGCATCCTCTAAATCAACTCATAGAAAAAATAAGGAGAATATTTGCCGAAATGGGATTTAAAGAGATTAAAGGTAGCTATATAGAATCATGCTTCTGGAACATGGATGCTTTGTTTATTCCCCAAGATCATCCCGCCAGAGATATGCAGGATACCTTTTATTGCAGCAATCCTTCCAGCATTGAGGTGGATGAAAGGCTTATAGAGAAAATAGCGGAGGTTCATGAAAATGGAGGAAAAACCGGCTCAAAAGGATGGGGCTATAAATTTAACAGAGAGGAGGCAAAAAAGGCATTGCTTAGAACCCATTCCACAGTTAATACCATCAGATATCTTGCTATGCATCCTCAGCCGCCTGCGAGGGTTTTCTCCATCGAAAGAGTATTCAGGAGAGAAAGCATTGACTCCACCCATCTTCCTGAATTTCATCAGGTGGAGGGAATAGTTTATGAAGAAGGTGCAAATTTTCCCATGCTGAAGGGAGTGCTGAGAGAATTCTACACAAAGATGGGATTTGAGAGCATAAGATTTCGCCCCTCATATTTTCCCTACACCGAGCCATCTCTTGAGATAGAGGTGAAATGGGAGGACAAATGGATTGAACTGGGAGGGGCAGGAATTTTCAGACCAGAGGTAACTCTTCCCTTTGGGGTGGAAGAGCCGGTGCTGGCGTGGGGGCTTGGATTGGAGAGAATGGCAATGATATTGCTTGGATTGAATGATATAAGGATGCTTTATTTCAGTGATATAGCATGGTTGAGGGAAATACCGTTACTCTAATTCCTCCCTTAAATGGTGAAGCAGATCCGTTCTTGTGACTATGCCCTTGAGTTTTCCCTTTTCATCAACTATGGGGATGCATCCTATCTCCTCCTCCATCATTATTCGGGCTGCCTCCTTTATGGTTATGTTGTTTTTTGCCGTCACCACATTGGTTTTCATAACATCTTTAACAAGCAGATTCCTCAGCTGATTCTGCTGCTTGCCCCTGGGAAAACTCTTCTTTATGCTTGCAAGGGCGAAGGCGATTTCCTTATCGGATATTATCCCCACAACCCTGCCCTCATCCACAACAGGAAGCCTTGCCACATTATTCTCCAGCATGAGGCGGCGGGCATGTATTACTCTATCTTCCGGTTTCACTGCGATAACATTCTCCCTCATTATTTTCTCTATGCTTTCCTCACTATCCACAAGAGGAAGCAAATCCGCCTTGGTCACCACGCCAACTATGGCGTCGTCTACAACAACAGGGAGCATGGTGGGACCGGGCTCTCCCACACTCTTTAAAATTTCCTTTATTTCTGTGTCTGGAGAAATTCTGTCAAATTTTTTCTCCATCACGGTTGAAGCATGCATCCGGGAAGCAGGCACTCCTCTACTCCTGAAACTTCCCAGTTTTTCTGCTATCTGGTTATCTGTCACTATGCCTGCTATCTTTCCATCTTCAACCACCGGCAGTTTTGTTATGTTATGTTTTTCCATAAGGGTAAGGATGTAATACAAATCATCTCCCTTACTCACATAAATAACCTCTTTCGTCATTATATCTTTCACTTTCATAATAACTCACCTCATCATTTCCGCGCAGGACTCGCACAAGAGACGCCCGTTAACATTTCTCAACCTTGTGGTGAGCATCCCGCACTCCTCGCATTTTCCCGGAAAATATCTCTCCCCCCTCTTGTATTCAAGTTTTCCCCTTATTATTT
>CAZWEL010000116.1:0-1898 GCA_964632955.1 uncultured Thermoplasmatales archaeon
GAAGGTATTCCAGCATTTTCTCATCATTTCTTGCCACCTTCTTGGCAAGGCTGACAGCGGGTAAACCAGTAGCATGAAAACCGGCGGGAAAAATGACATCGTAACCATTCATTCTCATATATCTTGCTATCACATCAGCATAGGTGAAGCCACGCATATGCCCCACATGCAAATAGCCGGAGATGCCTGGATAGGCAAAATGAATGAAAAATTTTTTCCCCTTTTCCCTCCTCGCCTCATATATCTTACCATCGAACCATCTTTCCTGCCATTTCCTCTCCATCTCCTCAAAATCCATCAAAAGGAAAAAATCCATCATTATATAAGATTTGCTTAGTTTGCGAGATGCATAATTTTATTTACACTTTCCCATATTTCAGCAGAGATGAGCATAGAGGAAGAGATAAAAAGGCTGGAGGAGGAGATAAAAAATACGCCTTACAACAAGGCAACCGAGCATCACATAGGAAAGTTAAAGGCAAAACTCGCGCGCCTGCGGGAGGAGGCAAAAAAAAGCAGGGGTGCAGGAGGACACGGCTTTTTTATAAAAAAGACAGGAGATGCCAGCGTTGCTTTAATAGGACCTCCTTCAGTTGGAAAATCCACCCTGCTGAACATCCTTACAAATGCAAGAAGCAGAGTGGCAGATTATGGCTTCACCACAACAGAGATAATACCTGGAATGATGGAATATGGAGGATGCAAAATTCAGATACTGGATTTGCCAGGGATAATATATGGAGCTGCATCTGGGAAAGGGAGAGGAAGGGAGGTAATAGCCATGGCAAGGGTGGTGGAGTTAATAGTCATAATGGTGGATGTTTTTACTCTTGATGAGGTGGAGTATATAAAGGAGGAACTGAAAAATGCAGGGATAAGGATAAATAGGAAGCAACCAGAGGTGATAATAAAGAAAAAGGACAGGGGAGGTATAAATATAGAGTTTTCAAAGAAATGCCGCCTCAGTGAGGAAACGGCGAGAGCAATAATAATGGAATACATGAGCAACGCGGATGTAATCATAAGAGATGATTTAACCGTGGATGAACTCATAGATGCCATCATGGGGAATAGGGCATATCTTCCTGGAATACTGGTTGTAAATAAAGTGGATATCAAGGATGTTAAAATCGATGCTGATATGGAAACTGTCTACATCTCCGCAAAAAGTGGATATGGAATAGAGGAACTAAAAAGGAAGATTTTTGAAAAACTGGAACTTGTGAGAGTTTATCTTAAGCCGGAGGGAAAGAAGGTGGAGAAAAAACCAATGGTTCTGAAAAGAGGGGCAACCATAAAGGACATCTGCATTCGTCTCCATCGTGATTTTGTTAGAGATTTTCGCTATGCCATTATCACGGGACCATCCGCCGATTTCCCTGGGCAGCGAGTAGGGTTATCTCATGAAATAATGGATGGTGATATAGTAACAATAGTCACCCGCTGAGCCCCTTCTCCTTCCTTATTTCTTCAATCATCTCATAGGCATATCTTAGATGAGGAATTGTTATTGAGCCGCCCACAATCATTGCCACCTCCATTGCCTCATATAGCTCTTCATCGCTATACCCCAGTTCTATGCATCTATCAAGATGATATACTATGCAATCGTTGCATCTCAATACAAGAGATGCTACAAGCCCCAGTAATTCCTTTATCTTTGCAGGCAGTTCTCCATCTCTGTAAATTCCTGTATCGAGGGAGAAAAACCTTTTTGTGTTCAGTCCTCCTTCCTTTAGAATCTTCTCATTCATGTGCGTTCTGTATTCCACAAATTCTCTGTATTTCATGGATTTAATCTCTTGTTACCTTTATATCCTTTATCTTTTTGGCATCTCCTATTTTTATTTCGATGGTTCCTCCATCAGGCATGGCCTGTTGAGCATTAATAACCAGAT
>CAZWEL010000117.1:0-1827 GCA_964632955.1 uncultured Thermoplasmatales archaeon
TTCCTCTTCGTTCACAACAAAATATCCTATCCTTGTTATAAATTTTCCTTATTTTTCCCAGCCTCGCCCTGAAACTTTTTATCTCTGTTTCAATTCATAATCCATGTTCAAAAAAGAGAAAAACATTGTTGTGGCGAAATTTCTGGAAGGAGAAATCATGGAAAATCTGCAGAATTTGATGAAGGAACTGGATGCGGAGGCAGCCATAATAATGAATGGCGTTGGCATGCTTGAAGATGCCACCATTGGCTACTTCAACGGCAGCGAATATATAACAGAAAAACTGGAGGAGGCGGCAGAACTTGTTTCCCTGCAGGGGAATATAGGAAAAAGCGATGAAGGCTATGTGATACATGCCCATGTCGCCCTTGCATGCAGCGACCACATGCTGAGGGGAGGGCATTTAATTGGGGGCAGAGTAAAGGTGGTGAATGAGATATCTCTCTACATTCTGGATACCATAAAAATAAAGAGAGTAAAGAAGGGAAAACTCATGGAAATGGAACTTGAATAATCTATTATGGAGAATGAAGGTGTTCTTCGTAATTCTCCACCACAAACTTCTTTCCCTTCTTTACAATTTTATGCCCCTCCTTTTCCAGCATTTTTCTTTGTCTCTCCACCCCTCCAGGATATTTTTCGTTTAACTCTCCCCTGCCCTTCAAGGTTCTCCAGTAAGGTGTTGCCTCCTTCATTTCTTCCGCCGCATTTGCCACAATCCAAGCAAAGATGCCCGTTGTTATGGGACATGCTGTTTCCACTCCATGCCTTTTCGCCAGCGCATCCCTTATAACATTTATTGTGATTATTTTCCCTTCTGGAACTGAATCCATTATTTCCTTAACTTCAAGAGGAGATGGTATGAGCATTTTTCCCTCTCCCAGCCTTTTCTTCATTTTCTCCGGCATATCCACTATGCGGGGCAAATCCTTGCTTCCATACAATTTCTCCTTCCAGCTCTTCATACCATCACGCTATAAGGGCTATGAAATCAGACAGTTTCATTCCCTTTTCCCATCTCATTATATAATTTCCTCCCCTACTTTTCTCCAGTTTTGGAAGGAGGCGATGGAGTTTTCTCCCAACTCCCTCCACATTATCCATTTCAAGGGTAAATATACGCCATGCATCTCCCCTCTTCCCCTTGAGGCGATATGCAAAAATGGGAAGAATGCCTGAAGCGTTGCATTTTTCCTTCATCTCCTCTGCCTTCCGCTGCATTCTTCCCCCTTCATGACTGAAAAGAATCTCCTCCTCCTTCCTCACCTTTATCTCCACTATAAAGGATATGTCGCCCCTTATGGCAACTATGTCTGCTATGCCTAGGGAGCCTGCAGCGCGCACTGTAATAAAGGGGTGTTCGAGTATTCTGTAATATCTTTCTCTTTCCTCCTCGCCCAAACTTCTGCAGACTCTTTCTATAACCTCCTTATTGCCTCCCAGTATCTCCCTCAGCTCTCGTTCATATATGCTCATTAATCCTCCCCATATCCTCCTATCATAAGGGTTGGGTCACCGAGAAGAACAAAGCCCTCTATGGTATGTAGGTGCCATCTTTCATAAGGAAAGCCAAAATGTTCTATGTATCTCGCCACCGCACTTTCCCAGCACTCCCCCACATGCTGCTTTCCCTCCACGCCATAAGCATAGAAGAAACCGAGCTGCATGTATCCATAACCGGACTCAACGCAATCTGGCTCATCTATGCCATCCCCGTCTAAATCACCTTCATTGCCTGGCATGGCAACAGGGAAGCATGTATATCCCATGGAGGCAATACCTCCTCCATTATATTTCCTGGCAAACCACCAGCTCAGTCCTTCTGGA
>CAZWEL010000118.1:0-1787 GCA_964632955.1 uncultured Thermoplasmatales archaeon
AATGAACGTTAATATATTGGATGTTGATTTAAAAACTTTTCTAAAGGCATATTAATGAAAATGCCATGTTATTTCATGGCGAAGATCCTGCTTTTCGTTGTTCTGGCGATGATGGCAATGCCAAATGTTATTTCTCTCATGCCTTCAGAAGAGAAGACCATCAGGGTGGCGATACTGGACTCTTTCATCCCCAGTTTTACCTCACCTCCTGAGATGATGGAGATAATAGACAACTATACATGGGAAGCAGGAGGAGTAAGATACACTTTCCAGGCACGATGGTTCTCCGATGGAGACATATGCAGGGGAAAGTTGAAAGAATATGATGTGCTGGTTATCCCGGGCATAGGGAAGGAATTCTGGCGCATGGGTGACAAGAATCTCAGCATGTGGAAGAGGGAAATAAGAAAATTTGTTGCCGATGGAGGAGGATATTTTGGCACATGCGGTGGAGCCAATCTTGCGGGCATGGGACTTCTTTTCCCTGCTGAAAGAGGATGGAAGCATTGGACGATGTGGGAATGGTTCATGAATAGGGCGGCGCTTGGAATTGCTCCAGTAAAATCCTATCAAGATATGGCGGATCCCTTTGCATCCACCCTCCTGTGGAAAAATCCTGCCAGAGTGGGTATTTCCGCCTACGTATGGTATAATCTTTCCATAGATGGTACGGGGATATGTCAGAACTGCCATGTCAATACAACCCATCCTGTATTTGGGGGCTATGGGAGGAGCAGCAGAATAATAAGGTGGGTCGCAGGTCCTGCCCTCATTCCATATGGCAATGTGAGCATAATGGCAACATATCCTGAAGAAAACATCTCGGGAAAGAATGGAAATGAGAGCACCACCATACATGCATGGAGATTCACTCCCTTTTCACCACCTTTCACTGATTTCTGGAGCATGGAGGGGATAATAGAAACTCATATTGCCGGAAAGCCGGCTGCCATATCATGCAATTTTGGGGAGGGAAGAGTGGTTATATTCGGAAATCATCCGGAGCATCCTGTATGGTGTGGGGGACAAATATATGAGATAGATGACTATTTCAATCATCTATTTTTTAAGGGGCTTTTCAGATGGAGGAACAGAGAGATGCTCCCTCCTTCCTATAACTGGTGGATTGTGAGAAGAAGCGTTGCATGGGTGGCTGGGCTGGATAATAATATGCTACCTCCCATTGAATGATATGCAGCATGCTTTTTATATGCTCCAAGAATAAAATTGTGAAGAAGAAACTGGAAATGATGTTGCAGAAAATAGAGCAGCCATCCAGCATAAAGGCGGAGATGGAGCAGTATCCCACGCCTGCCAGCATAGCAGCAGATGTGCTTTGGCATGCCTATTACAACGGAGATGTGGAGGAAAAGGAAGTGCTTGATGCGGGATGTGGCACGGGGATATTTGCCATAGGTGCTGCCCTGCTGGGGGCAAAGAGGGTGGTGGGGATAGATATTGATGAGAATATGATTGAGGTGGCAAAAAAAGAAGGCAAAAAATTTCCTGTAAATGTGGAATTTAGAGTGATGGATATTCTGAATTTTGAGGAAAAGGTGGACACCGTTATAATGAATCCTCCGTTCGGAGCCCAGTTCTCAAACAGAGGAGCGGATAAAATTTTTGTAAAGAAGGCGATGGAAATAGGGGACGCTATATACTCTCTCCATCTGAAGAAGGCGTCCTCTTTTATAAAGGAAATGATGCAAAAAAATGGATGGAAGCTCGGGAGGGGGAAAGAATATAAATTTCCCATAAAGGCGATGCTTCCTTTTCATGAGAAGAGG
>CAZWEL010000119.1:0-1785 GCA_964632955.1 uncultured Thermoplasmatales archaeon
ATTCTGGAAGCGCTTTCCAGTGAGGAGTTATCTGGAAAGCATTAAACGGCGGAGCATGTATGGACTTGTCTTTACAATCTGGGGATATTAAGTTGATGACCTCGCTTTCACCTAAAGCAAGATTCTATAACGTAATTTTAATATATAGAATGTTAATTTAAATGTGAAGATAAAATGTGGAGGCGAAAATTTATTGTGATCCTGCTCGGCATTATTTTGGTAATTAGTATTCCTCCATATTCCGCACAAGGAAAAAACTCACCTCAAAATGTACCAAAATGGAGTGTGGGGGATAAATGGACATATCAGGGGGAGGGCAACTATAGTTTTGAGGATACAGAGGGGATAATAAATGCGGGAGTATCAATAACAGATCTTGCTCTTGAGGTGG
The DNA here is from genome assembly GCA_964632955.1 of uncultured Thermoplasmatales archaeon. Taxonomy (GTDB): domain Archaea; phylum Thermoplasmatota; class E2; order UBA202; family JdFR-43; genus JAGGZK01. The sequence continues at coordinate 392 of CAZWEL010000119.1, forward strand.
TGGAGATAAGTGCTGAGGACTATATATTGTCTCTCAGCGGGGGAATATCTGTGGATGCATATGTTAAAATTGAAAGTATAGACCTTGAAACAACCATAAAATTCAGCATGGGGAAAATAGGAGGAATGTTCATTGTCTCTCAATCCAATCTTGGGATAAAGGAGGCGGTGCTCAATCTGAGCGGATTGATAGTAATATCCCTTGCTCCTCTTCCTCTCCCCTTTAAGATGGGAATGAGTGGAGAATTCTCGCCCGAATGGAAAATACTTGACTTTCCTCTGGTGGAAAACAAGGAATGGGACACCTCTGGCAGCACCCTTCTTTTCAATGTGAGTGAGGATCTATTTAAATTCATAGAGAATTTGCTGAACGCCCTTTCCAATTTTCTGCCACAGGAATACATGGAGATAATACAGGAGATTATTGACATGATTAGGGAGATGTTCCCTATGGAAATAGATATGCCTGTAGCTCATATGAAATGTGAAGGTGAGAAAGAGGTGAATGTAAAAGCAGGAACCTACAACGCCTTCCTCATAAATGTGGAAGACATTTTCCCCCTCTATTTTGCTGAAGCCTTGGCAAATTTCATAAAGGTTAATTATTGCGAGAATGACTATGCAGGCGAGATAGAGGCAGATGTGGAGCTTGCCAGCACCACCTACTCGCCGCCCGGCGCCCCTGACACTCCCTCCAAACCTTCTGGGAAGAGAAGAGTGATGAAAGGGAGAGAATATGAATATTCCACCTCCTGCGTTGATCCCAATGGAGGCATGCTCTCATATGGATGGGACTGGGATGGAGACATGGTGGTGGATGAATGGACCTCCTTCTATCCATCAGGACAGGAAGTGAGAGTAAATCATAGCTGGCAGGAGAGGGGGAAATATGAGGTTAGGGTAAAAGCAAAGAATGAATATGGACTTGAGAGCAAATGGAGTGAGCCACTGGTGGTAAAAACATGGTTCAGTTTTGCCGCTCCATATACCTTCATAAATATTTTCTCCAGATATCTTTATTCTCTCATCCTTCTCTACTTTTCAAGGGAGAGATAGCCATATCTCTCCAATATATGAATGAATATGCCAAGCCTCTCTCTCATCATCTCTTCCCCATATTTTTTCTCCAACTCTCTCAGTATTTCCTCCAAAGTATGCTTTCCATCACATCTTTTCCATATGAAGCTGCCCACCTCATCCAGATTTATGTAGAAATGCTCCGGTCTTTTCATCACCTTACACAACCATTTTCCAGTCCTACTTTTGAATTTCTTCACCTTCAAAATTACCCTGTCTCCCTCTTCCTCCCATTCAACCTTTCTCACCGGCTTTAAAGAGATATCAAGATTCCATTTCCTTTTCATACGCCGCCTTTCTGTATTCCCTAATAACAGC
>CAZWEL010000120.1:0-1715 GCA_964632955.1 uncultured Thermoplasmatales archaeon
TTCTCTTCTTTCCTTCCCATAAAAATCACCTTGCACTTTGTGCTATTCTCTCTATCTCCAGTTTTTTGCTGACTGCAAAACTCGCCGCATCGTCGTTGGCGGCATGTATGATTTCATCCGCAAGGCACTCCGCTATGCTCTTCTTATTGCGGAATGTTTTCGACACTGCCCCTTTGCATATGTTCCTCAAGGCAATGTCTAGGCGGCGCAGCGGGGCGCAGTCCACGGCTTGTGGCACATATATGCCGCTTAGGAAAAGACGGGTCGTCTCCTCTCGAGGAGCGGAATTCTCTATCGCCCTTACAAGGATTTGCAGAGGATTCTCCTTTGTCCTGCTCTCTATTATTCCAAATGCTTCTTCTATAACCTTGAGTGCTTTTGTTTTCTTGCCGTTGTATTTCTCGGTCCTCATGAGTTTGTTGGCAAGCCTCTCTATTAATGAAAGTTTTTCCTTTTTGAATCTCCTGTTCGCATGCCTTCCATGGGTATGGAGTTTACTTGGATCCAGATTCATGTAATGCGCAAGTCCGTGGTCTCTTATCACAACATTTTCCACATCATATTTTCCAAACAGTTGTTCCGTCATTTTCTCTCACTCTACCTCACTGGCTTTTCAACCTTTCCTTTGACCAATTCATCAAGTGAAACATTATTCACCTTCACCACTTTGAATCTCACTCCGGGAATATCTCCCTTGGAACGACCCATTCTCCCTCCTATACCCTCTATTATGACTTCATCGTGCTCATCTATGAAAGTTATTGCTTTATCTCCTGGAGCAAAGGCGGTTACAATCTTCCCATTTTTAATGAGTTGAACCTTAACGCACTTTCTTATGGCAGAATTAGGCTGTCTCGCTTCTATACCCACTTTTTCAAGCACTATCCCTCTTGCCTGTGGAGCGCCTTCTAGTGGATCTGTTTTCCTCTTTAATCCAAGCATCCTGCGCTTGTAATAGCGATCGTGCCATTTGTACTTCTGCCTGTCTTCCTTCAACTTCCTGGCTGCATACATTCCTCTACCCATGCTAACAGGCAAATATGCTTTTAGTATATAAGAATAACGGATGAAAACTGCTATTCAAAAAACTCTCCAATAATGCTGTAGGGCGCATTGCTTTTTATCGCATCTGGAGCAAAATGGCATCTTGCAGCCATGTACCCATTTTTTCTTAATCTTTTCATGAGCGCATCAATCTTCGGCTGCCTTTTTTTGAATTCTGAGGCAATAACTCCTGTTTCATAGTAAAGAGGTGGTAATTCTGCCTCCTCTTTAAAATGGCTGAAAAGCATCCTTATTTCATGCTCGTGTTCAATCTCCATGTCTCTCATCTCTCTCTCCATTTCTTCTATGAAGGGGATGCTGTGCAGTTCTCCTGTCCACATGGGCCCATATGCATTGTTCTTCATCTTTTCAAAGGGTAATGCTCTCCATCCATCATCCCAGTGAAGCCATCCTATTTTTTCCATGCTCTCATCCGCCCTTTTTGCCCCTTTTTCCATAAAAGCATATATTCTGAAATAATGGCTGTGGGCATAACTTATCAATGGAACGAAGGAGTAATCATTCCTTGCTGCCTCCCTGCCAACAAAACCCATGAGTATCCTCAGCCCCGCCTCCTTCACACCATGTTTTCTTACAGGAATCGCTCCATATCTTCTCAAACATGCTTTTATGTAAGTCCCGCAAAGGGTGGCGGTGTCGGTGGCGGAGAT
>CAZWEL010000121.1:0-1689 GCA_964632955.1 uncultured Thermoplasmatales archaeon
AGATATGCAGGATAACCTTCTTCTCCTGGCATCTCTTCGAGCCTCCCTGATATCTCTCTCAATGCTTCTGCCCATCTGCTTGTGGAGTCAGCCATTAAAGCAACATCATAACCCATATCCCTGTAGTATTCAGCAAGCGTGATACCAGTATATATGGATGCCTCTCTCGCCGCCACAGGCATGTTTGATGTATTGGCTATGAGTATTGTTCTTTCCATAAGAGGTCTCCCACTTCTGGGGTCCTTTAACTTGGGGAAATCTCTGAGTACTTCTGTCATTTCATTTCCCCTTTCTCCACATCCTATATAGATAATGATATCCGCATCACTCCATCTTGCGAGCTGATGTTGCGAAACTGTCTTGCCTGTACCAAATCCTCCGGGTATGGCTCCCGTCCCTCCCTTTGCAATAGGGAAAAAGGTGTCAAAAACACGCTGCCCCGTTATTAAAGGAATGGTTGGGGGCATTTTTTCCTTGAATGGACGCTGGCGGCGGACAGGCCATCTCTGCAACATGCTCACTTCCTTTTTTCCATCCTTAGTTTTTATCACCGCAATAGTATCCTCCACTCTGAACTTTCCCTCTTCAATTTTCTCCACAACTCCCTCCTCTATCGTGGGCGGCACCATTACGCGATGTTCTACTATCTCCGTTTCCTTGACGATTCCGAGTATATCACCAGCCCTCACCTTTTCCTTTTCCTTCACAGCTGGCTTGAATTCCCACTTTTTCTTTTTATCCACCGCATCCACTTCTATTCCCCTGCTTATGAAATCTCCTGCCTTATCCATTATTTTTTCCAAGGGACGTTGTATGCCGTCATATATGGATGTCATTAAACCCGGGGCAAGCTCCACCACAAGAGGCATCCCAGTATTGACAACCTTCTCTCCCGGCTTCAAACCGGTTGTGTCTTCATAAACCTGAATGGTGGCTCTATCTTCAACTAATTCAATAATTTCTCCTATGAGTTCCTCCTCTCCCACCTTCACCAGGTCATACATCTTTGCTCCTTTCATTCCTTTTGCCTTCACCACTGGTCCCGCAACACTAATTATTTTCCCTTTCATTTATTCCACCTCTACACCTACAGCCCTAACTATGAGCTTTCTTATGGTATCCTCCCATTCCTCTCCTTTTTCAGGAATCTCAACAATTATTGGAAGATTTTTCACCAGACGGTGATAGATGATTTTATTTTTCAACTTTTTGCAGAACTTACCAGCAACAACAAGTATGGCTATATCATCTCTCTTCACAATTTCATCGAATTTTTCCTCCTCATCATAGCATTCTTTCACTCCCGCCATCCTGAAAAGAGTGAGCATTTCCTCATTTCCTATTACAGCGATTTTCATACAACCACCACCACATCCCATGCCTCTTCCCTCATATCCGCTTCAATCGCTTTTGCTATTGCCTTGAGATTTCTGGCCTCATACTCCTTCTCCACCATGAACCTTATCCCGGGTCCTATTCCCATGGGACATTCGTTTGATATCTCACCCGCCGCCTTTATCATGTATTTATCAAGGGCATTTTCCAGTGCCATCACACCTTTTTTCTCGTAATCCGTTATCGCCTGGCGCAGATAAGGCATGTAGGATGTCCCCTCAAGCATTGATATTATTTCAGCCACCGAATCTATTTTCAGGAGTTCCTTCATTTTCCATTCGGATATCTCCCATC
>CAZWEL010000122.1:0-1688 GCA_964632955.1 uncultured Thermoplasmatales archaeon
CCAAAACCATATAAATTTCCTCACTTTAGAATTTTATGTCAGATGCCATAATGGAGGTGGATGATTTATCGTGGAGCAAAATATTTGAAAAGGAGGGAATGCCCGTCGTTGTTATGTTCTACAGTCCCACCTGCGCCCACTGCAGGGAGATGGAGCCATATTTCAAGGAGTATGCCATAGAATACAGGGGCAAAGCAATCTTTGCAAAGGCAAATGTTACCTCGAGCCCTTATCTGGTTAAAAAATATGGCATAATGAGTACTCCCACCTTCAAATTTTTCTGCAATACTCGTCCGGTGGAGGAAATAGTGGGCGCTGTTTATCCTCCTCTCCTTAAAAAAATCATAGAAGATGTTATGAAATATGGGAGAGAATGTATAAGAAAGTCCACTCCATTGCATGAAATAACAGGATATGGTTGATTAAACCTTCTCTATCTTTCCACTTCTCCCTGTAGAAATCTGCAACTGGTTATTCCATTCCTTCACCCATCCATCTGTGATTTTTATTATATCATTTACCTCCACCATGTCTATTTCATCGTTCCATAATGTAATCTGCACTCTCTCTCCTTCATCATCCTCTCCAATCAAGTCGCATACCTTTGCTGTGCCGCCATATCTTCTGAAAACTTCTCTCGGCTCTTTTTTATCCACTATTTTCAGAACAATTTCGTCCACATTCTTATTTGCCTTCAACTCAGATACCTTCATTTTATCGCAGAATATGGGAGATGTTATATTTAAAATCACCGCATGCTTGCTCCCCATCTTTCCATGTATACCATCTCCTCCAATTCTTTCCTTTCCTCCTTTGTTTTTTCATCGAGAGAATATCCAATGGGAAGGATGGTCTGCAGTTTATAATCTTCATTCACACTAAAGAATTCTCTTATCTCTCCTGGGTTTGGAGGTGTGTATGTTACCGTGGCAAGTCCCCTCTCCTCTAGAGCAAGGAGAAGATAGCCCAGCATGAGCCATGTGGATTGGATGAAGTATGGTGCTGCTTTCCAGGAGAAAACCAGTAACAGTAAAGGAGCATCCTCAATGAAATTTTTCTTCCATGTGATATTTCTCTTCTCCATCCATTTTCCCAGATTTTTATCCGCCACCTTTTCATGAAAATTCTTTTCTGCCTTCTCACACAGTTCTCTCAATTTCTTCTTTACTTCAGCATTTCTTATAATAAGAAATCTCCATGGTTGTGAGTTCATGCCAGACGGCGCCTCCTTCGCCACCTCGATGCAATGAAGGATATCATCCATGGGAACCTCTTTTTTATCAAACTTTCTAACTGTTTTTCTTCTTTTTGCTAACTCAAACACATCCATGACAATAATGTTGTAAAATTTTATTAATCTATGCTGATGCAAGCGTTCTTTCAATGGCTATTTTTATTGCTTCCTTCATATCCTCTAATTCCATCCCATATCTTTTCTGTGATTTCAGAGGAGGAAGGTGGATGAAACCCACTGGTATGTCTTTTCCATCCTCCTCCATGTAAAGGAGGGTGGAATAAAAAACATAATTGCAGGAATAGGTGCCGGCAAAATATGAAATCCTTGCCTCTATCCCATTCTCGTCTATGGCTTCCACTATTTCCTCCACGGGCAGAGTGGAAAGTAGGAAAAATGGAGCATCATTCTCTATCTTTTTCCAACCTCCGAATTTATTATCCAAAGAAGCCCA
>CAZWEL010000123.1:0-1644 GCA_964632955.1 uncultured Thermoplasmatales archaeon
GCAGGATGGAGGGTGATGCTGTAATTTTTGAGATAGAGACGGAAAGTGTTTCCAATTTAAGGGCTGCTCTCAATTCCTTCATAAAATGGATGGATATGGTTGAAAGAATAGGGGAAAGGATGGAAAGAGCCTGAATTATATCATGATTTCATTTTCCATATGTGACAAAGCACGCGTCTACATCCTCCACATTATGCCATTTATTGCCAGCATCTCTTGAATGATAGAATGTGCCATTTTCATAGGTGTTCTTCCCCACAACCCATGCAATACCCCAATCGGGCTTGGAACTCTTGCATACAATATAGTACTGGTTTCCTGGCGTTACTTCCACATTTCCTAAGGTAAACATAACCCATTGCGTCTTCCAGCCATCTGTTGGCTCCACCACCTTTGATGCTGTTCCCAATGCTTCTCCATTTAGTGAATCCCTTATAGAAACTTCTATGTCATAGCCGTACTCCCATGCTATTACACCTAGTTCCACCTTGGATATTGTTGTCACAGACGGAACAAAGGATTGAGCCAGCCATCTTGTGTCATTTATAAGATATGCATAATCCTGCTCCACCTGTCTCTGGTCGATTATGTCATGCCCAGCCATGCTTACTGTCAGATAATACTCATCTCCCTCTGCGCCATGTTCGTCTACTGGCATAATACTCATCTCAAAGGTTCCTTCTTTTTGCCATATATGGGAGATGGTGGCAATGCTTCCTGAATCATAGTAATCTGTGTCCTCCTCCACCCCATCTCCCCAGTTTATGCGATATTTTATTTTATCCCCCTCTGCATCAGAGGCGGTGATATTATAAACACTAGTGGTGTTGGCGGTTCCTATTTCATTCCCCTCTACGGATATTATTTCAGGCGGCAGTTCTACTTCTCTCAGCGGCATCTCTCCTGGATAATCATCAAAAATCTGTGGTTCCATTCCTGTTTCCTCTCTTATTATTGGCTCTGCATATCTGAAAATTTCCTCCGCTGTGCATATTCCATCTTTATTTTCATCGGCATATCCTTCCATGCCCTTTATTAAATAATGGCTGAAGAAAGAGCCGTAGGAAACCTCATCCTCCGGCACCGAAGCCATTACAATCCTGTTTCTCCCTTCCAGATCTTTTATAAATTCTCTTGCAAAATCCTGCTCTATGGAATAGCTCCAGTTATCGTTGAACCCCCCACTGTGGCAGCTATCCACGATGAAGCATATGCCTTTTGCGCTTATTCTATTCAGCATGAAATTTATCTCATCATCTGTTATTATGCCGAAGGGATTGGCAAGCTGCTCCCAACTCCAGGGACTCTGAAAGGGGAGAAAGCCGCGGTATGCCGCCAATGCCTCATCCATTCCATCTGCCTCATCGAAAGGGGGAATATCAAATACGATTGGAAATCCATGGGTTGTCATATATACAAGGCATATGTCGTTTTCATCAGCATTCTCAGCAAGCCATTTGAATCCGCGGAATATATTTATAACAGTTGCATTCTCTGCTGTAATCTTTTTTATATGGCTTTCATCCCACATGTCTGAGACGAGCAATGCATTGTAAAAATTCTCTACCTCCACCAGCATGCTGGGGCGGTCCATTGCTGGCGCATTGGCATACACACCAACGGCAACAAGAAGAGCCCAGTATT
>CAZWEL010000124.1:0-1604 GCA_964632955.1 uncultured Thermoplasmatales archaeon
AGGCCCGGAAGGGAGCGGCTCAACCGGGAACTACAGGTGCTCAGAGGGGCGCGGAACTGAGGAAGGCATCGGGCGAATCGTCATCGGCTGGCGGCGTCCACCTGGGGCATGTCCGTGCCGGCTAAAATGGATGTTAGAAGCAGAGTGGTGGATTTCTTTCAGAAAAAGGGTGTATTGATCCAGCCAGAGGCGGTGGACCACATTGCGTCCATGGGCGGGGTGGAACTCTGCAAGCAGATTTTGAAAGAGGTAGGAGAGAACCCTTTTATAATCACCTTGGAGATGGTGAGAAAGATCCTGGGAGAACGAATGCCTTCACCTCCACCAAAGATGGTGAGGTTTGAAGAAGGTGTGAAAAGAGGAGAGGGAAGTACAAAAGGAATGAAAATTCTTAAGGATGTCACGGGTAACAGCACATGTGAGGGAAAAATTGATGATTTTGTAAATCTTTTCAGAGATAGATTTGATAGAATGAGTATTCTGCTTAGGAAAAGGCAGGAGATGCGATATGCCGTGCCGGTGAAAAGGGTAAAAAGGATGGAAGGAGAGGCAGCAACCATAGGAATGGTGAGAGAAATCTCTCCTTCAAAAAATGGGATTTTTGTGGAAATTGAAGATTATGATGATTCCATCAAGGTTTATGTTCCTAAGAATGTTGACCCGATGGTGCTCAATGATGAAGTGATAGGGGTGGTTGGGAAGAGGAAGGGAGATGTTTTTTTTGCTACAAGCATAGTAAGACCAGAGGTATCTATTGAAAGAAAGAGAAACTTTGCATCTGATGAATTTTATGTGGTATTCATTTCTGATTTGCATGTGGGGAGTAAAAATTTTCTGGAAAGAGAGTGGCAGAGTTTTCTTAAGTGGATAGGAGGAAAGAATGGAAATGAGAGGCAGAGAGAGGTGGCGAAGAAGGTGAGATATGTTGTTATATCTGGGGATGATATAGATGGTGTTGGGATATACCCTGGGCAGGAAAACGATTTATCCATTGAAGATGTATATCAGCAGTATGAAATTCTTGCAGAAAAACTCAAGGAGATTCCGGAAGATATAAAGATAATAATTCAACCTGGAAATCATGATGCTGTACGACCCGCTCTCCCCCAACCTGCCTTTGAGAAAGAAATAAAAGATGTTTTCTCAGGGCTCAACACCTCTTTTGTTGGTAATCCTTGCTATATGGAGCTCGACGGTGTTGTTGTGCTTTCATATCATGGCCAATCCATACAGGACTTTGCCACCTATCTGCCAGGTATGAACCAGAATGCACCTGGAGAAATAATGAAGGAAATGCTTCGCCGCCGCCACATGTCGCCCATATATGGCGGTACATCATCACTTGCCCCTGAAAAAGAGGATTATATGGTTATAGATATTGTTCCTGATGTGTTTGTCACAGGGCATGTGCATGTCACTACTGTGGAAACCTACAGAAATGTTCTTCTTATAAATGCTTCAGCATGGCAATCCCAGACAGAATATCAGAAAATGATGAATTTCATGCCAGACCCTGGAAAAGCCATTATGGTGAATTTCAAGAATCTTATTCCATCCGCAATACATTTTGCATAACCCACCCCCCTTCATTTCCACTGGAAAGT
>CAZWEL010000125.1:0-1520 GCA_964632955.1 uncultured Thermoplasmatales archaeon
CATCGTTTCTCACTTTTGCTATAAACGGCTTCATATGTGCCGTCTTCTGCTGAGTCCCTATCTCAGTGCCACATGATATGTACATTTCTTCCGGAACCAGTAATTTTTCTTCTTCCATTATGCCACCCTATACCACAGGACCTTTTATATATTTCCCTCTCTTCCTTACAGTTATCGGAATTAAATCCTTTTCAAACTCCATGAGAGCAATCTGCAGAGGATCAACTAACCCCTCCGGCGGCTTAACCAACAGAGGGGCACCCATAGCTATCTGAAGAGCCCTCGCCCCGATGATACGGGCTTTCTCGAAACGTGTATACTTCAAATTATCCTCCCAAAACCTGAAAAGGTAATATACATAACATTATAAAAAGTTTGCCTTTTGACTTCCACATTCAACAGGAGTCATCCTCTATTCCTTCAGTGCCTTCTTTATTTCCTCAAGGAGCATCTCCTGGGGGACCGCCCCTACCACCTCTCTCTTATCATTTATGACAGTTTTTGGCACCCCCATAACCTCATATTTTTGTGAGAGATGGGGAAACTCTATCGCCTCCACCATATCCGCCCTTATGTTCTCATTTTCTATAGCCATCTGATGTGCAAGATTCACTGAGATGGGGCAGTATGGACATGTTGGAGTTACAAAAACCTGTATATGTACGGGACTATCTATTTTCTTCACCTCCTCCCTGACTTCTGGATTCAATTCGGTTTCTCCTCTTGATGCATGTATTATATCCTCCACAAGTGTGGAGAATTCATAGCCGGAGGGAATACCAAAAAATCTTATGCCATATTCCTTCTCCCCGAATATTAGGGTCGCAGGAATCTTATCCACACCATATTTTTCCGCCAGCTCCTTTTCCTTATCAAACTCATGAATTTCCAGTTTTATCTTATCATTTAATGCTGCCAATTCTTCAAGTATTTCTCTCGTCTCTTTGCAGAACTGGCATTCAAAATCCTGAGTAAAATAGAGTATTTTCACCTCTCCCTTCATTTCCTCATCAAATTTTTTCTTCAGATACTCCTTATCTTCATCCTTTATAAGTGCCATGAGGGGGCATGAAGGATGGCATATATAAAGGTTTTGTCACATGTTAACTGGCTCAATTTTATTTCCAAAATATATAAAAAGAGATGTGCATATTGGAAAGGTAAGATGGCAAAACAGCAGCAATCATCCATGGGTTTCTTTCTTCTGCTTATGATATCCATGCTTATCATATTTGATCCCCGCATAAGAGGGGCGCTGGGCTCTGCAGTGGGGGTTGTATTTTTTCCTCTGTTCGGTTTTGGGTATAAATATCCGGTGCTAACCATATTCATCGCTGGTTCGATAGTGATAATAATCTCTGCGGTAATTCGCCACTTTGCCACCAACTGGATCGAGATGGCTAAAATGCAGCATATGGTTTCGGAATTTCAGAAAAGATATAGGGAAGCGATGAAAAGCCAGAATAAATATATGATAAAGAAAATGCAGAAAATGCAGGCGGAGATAATGAGAATGCAGA
>CAZWEL010000126.1:0-1508 GCA_964632955.1 uncultured Thermoplasmatales archaeon
CGCATTCCACCACCAGGGCGGCGCCACCATTCATTTTTATTGCCAGCGGCTGCGCACCCCCCACCCCTCCCAGGCCGCCGGAGAGCACAAATTTTCCCTTCAGTGTGCCATCAAAATGTTTCCTTGCCAAAGCAGCAAATGTCTCATATGTTCCTTGGATAATACCCTGCGTGCCTATATAGCACCAGGAGCCAGCGGTCATCTGCCCATACATTATCAAGCCAAGGTCTTCCAGTTCATAGAATGTTTCCCAGTTGCTCCATTTTGGAACAAGATTGGAATTGGCTATTAAAACGACAGGAGCATCTTTCTTTGTTTTGAATATTCCAACGGGCTTTCCTGATTGTATAAGCAACGTTTCATCTTCCTCCAGTTCCTTCAAACTCTCCACTATTTTGTGATATGCATCCCAGTTTCTTGCCGCCTTTCCAGTGCCGCCATAGACTATCAATTCCTCTGGCTTTTCCGCATTCTCAAGGTTATTTTCAAGCATTCTAAGAATTCCCTCCTGCCTCCAACCCTTGCATCTCAAACTTTTTCCACGAGTCGCCTTGATTTTCATGAAAGAAAAATGGATATGGCATAAAAAAGGTTTTGTGCATCTCCTCAATTCAATGGCTAAGAATCCATCTTAAAAATTCTTCTTGCCTTTGGAACGAGATTTTCCACATAATTTTCTCTCAGTATTCCAGTGCCCATAATATCATCTCCACATTTAACTATCACAAAGTTATGGAGTTCAGCATTTAATTTTCTATACTCCCTAACATCATAACCCTGCATGAATTTGATTGCCTCTCCCTCATCTATAAAAACAACATTTTTTGTTGCTTTTTTCCCTACCATCATCGCTCCCTCTATGCTCAGCTTGATTTTGTTATTTCTTTTCAATTTTCCAAAATAGATACCTATCCTGTAGCATCTTTTTAAAATATCGAAGATGGAAAAGTTTATGGAAGGGGAGGTAAGCCATATCTTCTCCTCCTTTGTCATAAAAATATTGTATTCCTCCAGTCCTATTCTGCATCCATAATTTTTCTCTATCCTGTTTTCCAGTTCCCTCTTATCCTTCCTTCCTAACACTTTTTCAATCTGCATATGAAAAATCCCTCCGTTAAATTATCCTGGGGCCATATTCTTATGGCATCAGAAGCCCATTCATAGGTTTTGCCATTCCATTCCTTTATTCCCTCTCTTGTTTTGATTCCCCTAAATTTTATTTTATCCACCTTCATGTCAAATTTTCTGATGGCGTAGTCAATAACATCCTCATTCTCCTCTGGCTCTATGGAGCACGTGGAATACACGAGGATACCTCCTTCCTTGAGAGAGTTGCATGCAGCCCTTATGAGGGACTTTTGCAATGCACTCCTTCTCCTTATTCTTCCATAATTCCACTTCTCCAGCAGTCTTTTATCCTTTATTATTTTCCCGCTTGCCGTGCATGGGGCGTCCAGCAGCACCTTATCCACCTTTATTCCAATTTTATCAAAATATATGCAATCATA